>JAGLRT010000155.1 GCA_023136155.1 Methanosarcinales archaeon | reverse complement strand
GTAGTAAAGACTTCTATTTTGTGGACGGACCGCCCTATACCACAGGGCACATTCACCTGGGTACGGCATGGAACAAGATCATAAAAGATTCCATCCTTCGCTACAAATCCATGAAAAACTTTTGTGTCATTGACAGGGCAGGCTGGGACATGCACGGCCTTCCTATCGAAGTAAAAGTGGAGGAAATGCTTAGTTTCAAGTCCAAGAAAGATATCGAGGAGTATGGGGTGGATCGGTTTATCGACAAATGTAAAGAGTTCGCACTGCAGCATAAGGATGATATGACCCAGCAGTTCAAGGATTTGGGTATCTGGCTGGACTGGGAAGACCCCTATATGACCCTGAAAGATGAATACATTGAAGCGGCCTGGTGGACCCTGAAGCGCGGTAATGAGAAAGGGTTACTGGAGCGGGGCAAACGGGTTGTAAACTGGTGTCCCAGATGTGAAACTGCTATTGCTGATAGTGAAGTGGAATATTGGGATAAAAAAGACCCATCCGTCTATATCAAGTTTAAAGTCAAAGGTGAGGACAATACCTATATTGTCATATGGACCACAACGCCATGGACCATCCCTGCAAACATTGCCGTGGCTGTACACCCCAGCTTTGAATACAGTAAGATACGGGCATGGAAGGGAGATAATGATGACAGCGAAGTGCTGTACATGGCCACGGAACTTGTCGAGAATGTATTGAAACAGGGACGTTATTCTGATTATGAAGTACTGGACCAGATACTTGGAGAGGATATGCTAAAATTGTCTTATGAAAATCCCCTCTCTGACAAGGTACCTGCCCAGGCCGGTTTTGAACATAATGTTTACATGGCGGATTTTGTCACAGCAGAGAATACTGGTTGTGTCCATGTTGCACCCGGTCACGGTATGGATGATTTTATGCTGGGCGTAGAAAATGACCTGCCCATATATTGCCCTGTGGGCCCCGACGGACGGTACACTGCAGATGCAGGTGAATATGAAGGCAAATATGTAAAAGAAGCCGATGAACTGATAATGAATGACCTGGAAGAGAGGGGAAACCTGCTCAAAAAAGGTATCATCTCTCACAGATACGGACACTGCTGGCGATGCAAGACCCCAATCATCTATCTTGCCACTGAACAGTGGTTCCTCAAGATATCAGAGATTAAAAATGAGATGCTTAATGAAGTTGCGAAAATAGCATGGTATCCTGATTGGGCAGGTTCTGCAAGGTTCGCCGACTGGATATCTGGTGCACGTGACTGGTGTATCAGCCGCCAGCGTTACTGGGGAATTCCGCTCCCTATCTGGATATGTGGTGACTGCGGCGAGATGGAAGTCATAGGCACAATGGAAGAGCTGAGGGAGCGTTCCGGACTCAAAGGGCACATTGACCTGCACAGGCCTAACGTTGATACGATTAACATAACATGCCGGTGTGGAGGTACAATGGAGCGTGAACCTGATGTTTTCGATGTCTGGTTTGATTCAGCTGTGGCTTCCTGGGCGACTTTGCACTATCCTGCCGAACAAGAAGAATTTGATAAACTCTGGCCAGCTGACTTTATCACCGAAGGTCACGACCAGACCAGGGGCTGGTTTTATTCACAACTGGGTGCAAGCATGCTGGCTTTTGGCAAGGCACCGTACAAAAGTGTACTGATGCACGGTTTTACCCTGGACGATTCAGGTAAGAAGATGAGCAAGAGCCTGGGTAACGTGGT
Organism: Methanosarcinales archaeon; assembly: GCA_023136155.1. GTDB lineage: Archaea > Halobacteriota > Methanosarcinia > Methanosarcinales > Methanocomedenaceae > Methanocomedens_B. The sequence continues at coordinate 2,186 of JAGLRT010000155.1, read as the reverse complement.
ATCTCCTGAAGAGGTGACGGCAAAGTTAGGTGCTGATACTCTCAGGTTCTATGTACTTTCATCAAGTGCGCCATGGGAAGACCTTAAATTCAACTGGGAAGCGGTCTCCACAGTAAACCGGATGATGAACATTTTCTGGAATGTCTATCGGTTCCCCCTGCCATATATGGCAATGGACAACTTCGACCCTACCGCCGTTACCTACGATATGGTTAAACCAAATCTACGACCCGAAGACCGCTGGATACTGAGCCGTGTGAACTCCCTGACACTTAAGGTGGAAGAAGCAATGGAGCAGTACGACCTGCACAGGGCTACCAGACCCATATCGGATTTTATCCTGGAAGATCTGTCCCGGTGGTACATCCAGTTGATACGGCCACGTACCTGGCTGGAAGAAGATGAACCAGATAAGGTGGCTGCATATTGGGTAATATATGAAGTGCTGGTAAAAGTGGCAAAGATAATCTCACCCTTTACCCCACACCTTGCAGAATCAATGTACCTTAACCTCGTTCGTAACCTTAACCCGGACAGTCCTGAGTCCATTCACATGTGCGACTGGCCGGCTGCACAACATGAGCTAATTAGTACCGAACTTGAAGGGGAGATGGATAGCATCCGAAAGGTTGTGGAAGCAGCTTCCAATGCAAGACAGAAGGTTAAACGTAAGCTCAGATGGCCGGTCAGCCGGATAGTGGTGGCACCCGAAAATGAAACTGTGGCCCGTTCTGTTGAAACCCTAAGGTCAGTATTGCTTGAACAGACAAATAGCAAGGATGTGGTACTGTTGGGCATTGGCGAGACCTGGAATGAACTTGGTGCCGAGATTATCCCGCAATCAAAGGCTATTGGACCTGTATTCAAGGGAGATGCCGGCAAGGTAATTGCTGCCCTTAGTTCAACTGATGTGGCGACATTGAAGGCTGCATTCAAGACATCACAGGAATATGAACTGGAAATCCAGGGCGGAACTGCTACAATTACCCAGGATATGGTACGGTTTAATGAGACTATTCCTGAACATATAGCCACTGCTGAGTTCACTGGTGGTATGGTGTACGTTGATGCATTATTGACGAGGGAGATAGAATCGGAAGGCTATGCCCGTGAAGTGATAAGACGGGTACAGGATATGAGGAAAGAACTTGACCTTGACGTTGAAGCCAGTATCAAAGCTGTGGTCAGGATAGAAGATGAACGGATATGCGACCTGGTGCTGGATTGGGAAGTCCATATTGCAGGGGAAGTCAGGTCAAAATTGCTCATCATCGGCATTGATGTTGAACCTGATGGCGACCTGGTCAAGGAATGGGATGTTGAAGGCATTGGTATGAAAATGAGTATTTCAGGATTTCCATGAGATTTGAGGATTGGGAGCCCATATACCAGGAAATCATCACGGATATGGGATATGACCGTGCCCGGGACGAGTATGCTGCCAAGCTGCTGTCCGGGTTGTTATTTTCAACAGAGATGTCCCGTCTTACCTCTGTGAAGAAACTTAAAGAACTGGTAGATGGAAAAGACGTTCTGGTTTGCGGTAATGCTCCATCCCTGGCAGATGAACTGGCTGAGACGGACCCATCAGGATATTGTATCATCGCTGCCGACGGGGCAACGGCTCACATTATGGACGCAGGTCTGGTACCACATATCATTGTGTCTGACCTTGACGGTGCAATTGATTATGAGATAGAGGCCAGTTGCAAGGGAGCGGTAATAGTGGTTCATGCACATGGCGACAACGTTGATACTGTCCAGACAATAGTCCCTAAACTTTACAATATCATCGGGTCAACGCAGACAGCCCCGCTGGAGAATGTTTACAATTTTGGAGGGTTCACTGACGGTGACCGTTGTGTATTTTTGGCAATGGAATTTAATGCGGCCAGTGCAACTTTAATTGGATTTAACTTTGATGATGACACTGTGACAAACTCGAAAGCCAGGAAATTGGGTTGGGCACGCAGGCTTATTGAAGTAGCTCTGGGATAATTGCATGGATCATCGGAACTGTAATTTTAATCAAAACCAACATAAGCATACAGACTACTGATTAAAATACCATGGATAATAATGGTCTTAAGGTTCGTGTGGTGCTGGTAGAACCTTTACATGAGGGGAAGGAAGGTTCTACTTGGGTGTGCCGTTGTAACGTTTGAATCCACGATACAGGATGCTGT
>JAGLRT010000154.1 GCA_023136155.1 Methanosarcinales archaeon | reverse complement strand
GCAGAGATGTATATCCGCATTGCAGAGCTAAATAACCTGAATGATATACCGGATTTAAAAAAAGAGATATATAATGGAAATATCCTTTTGGTGGATATATCTCTGATAAAACAGGATAAATTCAATCTGGACCGGGCAATTAAGGAACTCAAACAAGTAGTAGAAGATACTCACGGAGATATAGCCGGTATTGGGGAAGATCAGGTTATCCTGGCTCCGATGGGTGTAAAGATTAACCGTTCTAAAATCATCGGTGTCAAAAAGTGAATGAGGGCATAGAACCAATTTTAACCAGGACAACATGCCCCCTATGCCAAAGTGATATTGTTCTCACCTGGCAGGTAGATAATATTCCTTATTTTGGGGAAGTCATACTTAACAGTGCCAATTGCGATTGTGGCTTTAAATATGCTGACACTATGGTACTTAGCCAGCGTGAGCCTGTAAAGTACACGTTGAGTGTTGAGTCACTGGCCGATCTGGATGCCAGGGTAGTACGTTCCACATCCGGCACAATTAGAATACCAGAACTTGGCATTAACATCGAGCCGGGCTCTGCCAGTGAGTCCTATATTTCCAATGTGGAAGGTGTACTGAACCGTATAGAAGATGTGCTGGGCATGGTGAGTCGCTGGCAGGATGAGCCACCCCAGACCACTGACCGGGCCCATGAAGTGTTAAATGCACTGGATGAAGTAAAACGTGGTGAACTGGATATTACAATTATCATCGAAGACCCACTTGGCAACAGTGCTATCATTTCTGAGCGGGCAAGCAGACAGGAGATGTCGACTGAAGAAGCCGAGAAATTGAAAACTGGTATGATAGTGCTTGAAAAGGATGACCTGCCAGAGTCATTGTGTTGAATAATGTTGTGTATGATTCCTACAATACAAATTAGTAATCGATACTAATTTGATCCGTTTTTACTTAGGCAAAGTATCTATTTTATTCAAACTTCATATCGCCGACTCTGATACCTGAATCCACGATTTCTCCCACTATCCTTCCATGTGTTATCTCTGCAGCCCGAGGTGCATCTTTTTTAGGAAGGACTATCAGGAATCCCATTCCCATGTTGAAGGTTTTGAACATTTCAAGATCATCAACATTACCTTCTTCTTGAAGGAATTTAAAAATGGGCTGAGGCTCAAGTGGGGAATGTATATTAAAACCAAGGTCAGTTATCCTGCGAAGTTTCAGCACCCCACTACCCGTTATGTGGGCCAGGCCATGCACATTGCATTCCTGTATCACATCCAGAAGCTCAATATATATGCGTGTGGGGATGAGCATCTCGTCACCAATAGTAGTCTCCTTATTGTAGGGGAACGGGTCATGATAACCATAAGATGACTGCTCCATTATCTTACGGACAAGGGTGTATCCATTACTGTGGATACCTGAAGATGGCACTCCTACCAGTACATCACCTTCGGTGATGTGCTCACCGGTGATGATACGGTCCTTTTTAACTGCGCCCAGGCAAGTGCCGGCAAGGTCAAACCCATTGACGATCTCGGGCAGGGTGGCAGTCTCTCCACCTACAATAGTCATCCTGCTCAGCTGGGCACCTCGCTGTAACCCTTCACCTATCTGGGCCATTTGGTCTTCATCGGGTTTAGCGATAGCAAGGTAATCCACAAAGGAAAGGGGTTCTGCACCTATGGCAAGCAAGTCGTTGACGTTCATGGCAATGCAGTCTATTCCCACGGTGTTCCAGCGCTGCATTTCTGTGGCGATCAGCACTTTGGAGCCAACACCATCAGTGGCTAGTCCCAGAGCATATTCGCCGAAACTTATGAGACCTGCATAATGACCTATGTTTGTTAGAGGTGCACCCAGACCTGTACGCTTATAAGTGATACCGGCGGCAAGTGCTTTGATGGCTTTTTCTTCTAGATGTATATCAACGCCCGAACGGGCATAGGTCATTTTTTCAGTCATATAAGCCAGTAATGGCTTCAATACCTAAAAAAGACTTCGAAATTCAATGGCCGATAATATTGCGGTCATCTGCCCCAGTGACCTCGCCCAGAAGCTTACGTTTCATTTCCTTGCACATTTCAGTAACTGAAGGATTGGTCTTACCATAATTTCCTTTCACTTTGACTTTATCGGCATCAATAAGCACGATAGTGCTGGAGTGGTAAGTAAGACCAGTACTATCCAACCGGACCCACATCTCACATTCCTCGAAATCCAGGTCAATGATAAAACCAGTGGTTCCAGTCCCTGTATACCTTACAGGGCTGCCTATACGCAAGGTGTTGCCATTACAGTCAATGAACACGAAGTTGTCCGAGACCTTGTAATTATTCATCCACTTTTATAAGTGAGGTCTTATGCAATTTAACTATTTCGTATGGTCCCGAACATATTTGATTTTTTAATGTATTATAATCTCACAGGGATGCCCTTTCCTGCCAGATACTCTTTCATTTCTTGAATGGTGAATGTACCGAAGTGGGCAATGGATGCAACAAGTACAGCATCGGCATGAGCATCATTAATGGCTTCATAGAGGTGTTCCAGCGTGCCAGCACCTCCCGATGCAATAATTGGTAGGCTGACCGCATCTGCAATGGCCCGTGTCATGGGTATATCATACCCTGCAAGTGTCCCGTCTGCATCCATGCTGGTGGGCAGGATGGCACCTGCGCCCAGTTCCTCAACCTGCTTAGCCCATTGGACAGCGTCTATACCTGTAGGTTGATTGCCGCCGTTAACCATTACCTCAAACCCGGATGGTAGTTGCGGGTTCTGACGGGTATCGATGGCAATGGTTATTGTATCGCTGCCGAATTCTGTGGCTGCTTCTTTTACAAGTTCTGGTGCCCGCACTGCGGCAGAGTTTATAGAAAGCTTGGATACTCCCACGTCCAGCATTCTCTGAATGTCCTGGACACTTGCAATGCCACCGCCTACAGTCAGCGGTATGGAGATATTATCAACAGTTTTTGCCACAGCATCTACCATGGTCTTTCGGTTTTCGATTGTTGCCGTGATATCCAGGAACACTAATTCGTCTGCTCCGGCATCACTGTATGCAGCACCATTTTCTGCCGGATTGCCCACGTCTTTTAAATCAATAAAATTGACTCCTTTTACCAGGCGGCCGTCCTTTACATCCAAACAGGGGATAATTCTTCTGTAGTTCATTTTAAGTCCTCTTTACAATTATCATAATATAAGTAATTCAAATAATACCGGTGAATAGTTCTTAATTCTTACGTTTTGGGTATGGAAAAATGTTAAATCCAGTTCTATTCGTTAATGTTATATTCACTGAAAATAAATGAAAATATTACTGATGACCCATAATAGCAGGAATGCACCTAGATATGACATGCTGTTCGAAGGGGGTAATTTCAATGCCACTCTCCTGATAGGTCCTGACCCGTGGGATGCTTATTATGACTATAGTGTATTCCAGGGAGCCCGGCTAAGGCTCAGGAACATCGGTTTCAAGATAAAAAGCCATCGTAGCGGGTATGACGAATTAAGAACCACATTCAACTATGATGACCGCGAAATTACTGCTCGCATCCGTCTGGTTCATGGCCGGAATTATGACTTAAACCTGCAGGAACTCTGGCAAGAGTCTCTCATAAATGAGGATGTCATATACCTAAAATCCCATGCAGGATATGGTAAACATATCAGCCTGAGCGACGATGTGGATATCTTTACTGAAGCAATGAAAGCAGGATTTGAACATCCATATAAAAAACCGTATCAATTGTATTATCTTGATTGCTGTAAGAGTGAAATGTATTACAAAGAAGCATTCAGGGACTTTGTAGGATATGAAGGTGTAGACCTTATCCTGCATAAGTGGTTCTGCGACTACAAGAAGATTGGACAAATGGCTGTGCTTTTTCGGGAACTGATGGCTGGGTCCGATTTTAGGACAATTGTTGCTGAAATGAACGAGGAATATGGGATTCCTCATTTTGATGTGGAGGACGACCCTGCTGATATGAAACTTGATAGGAAGATGGTTACATATTCTGTAGGTTAGTGATTTTAGGTCGTGTCCTCGACTTACTGAAAGGGCACTCTGAACGTAAATAATTCTTTCAATGAAGTGAAACAATTTCTAAAGTTTGTCAATACTCCCTAGTGTCAAGTCAAGCGTAAAGTGTCGCACTGATTTATTTAAATCCGCCTACGTCATATAAGATAGGGCAGATGGTTGCTATACGTTTCATGGTTGACTTGA
>JAGLRT010000153.1 GCA_023136155.1 Methanosarcinales archaeon | reverse complement strand
TGACAATTGCACCAAATCTGTATAAATTAGTCCCAAAACAAATCTATATGCCAAAATAAAGATAGTTTTATCAATTTCCCTGATAACTACATGCCACATATGACCGACCTGAAAATCCTTGTTATAAACAACCATGGCCAGTTCTGCCACCTCATCCACCGTGCCGTCCGGGACCTGGATGTGGAGACCGGTATCATTGCCAATACCCTGTCCAATGATGAGATTTTAGCCATGGAACCCGACGGCCTGATATTGAGCGGTGGCCCCACCATAGACCGTATAGGCCGGGCAGGGGAGATGGTTCTGGAACTGGACCTGCCCATACTTGGCATCTGTCTGGGGCACCAGTTGATGGCCAGAGCATACGGCGGCAAGATAGCTACCGGGCAAAAAGGGGGATATGCTGCCATACAGGTGGAAATACTGGACGAAGATTCGATATTGAAAGGAATTGGTCCCACCACCAGTGTATGGGCATCACATGCTGATGAAGTCACCAAACTGCCGCCTGATTTTATCCAGTTGGCCCGTAGCAATGTATGTGAGGTCGAGGCTATGCGGCATAAGAGCAAGCCCCTGTTCGGGGTGCAGTGGCATCCTGAAGTTAGCCATACAGAGAAAGGGGATGAGCTGCTGGAGAACTTTTTCAGGGTGTGTGGAAAGTAAAGGGAAATAATTCACTGAATAGTTCCCTGTTAGTTGAACATATAAGTAGTATTTACAGAGATTGATTTATAGTCAATCAGATATAGAAATATTCTTACTTCATAAACTCCAATACCACAGCTATGCACCTGACAGAAAAAATCTTAGCAGGAAAGGGAGACATCAAGGCAGATACTATTCTGCAAAACTCCCGGATATTGAACGTCAACACTAAAGAGGTCTACGAGGCAGATATCGCAATTAAATCAGGCTATATAATTGGTATAAGTGATGTATCGGACCTGAAGGATACCAGCACTGAAATCATTGACGTAAACAACCGAATCGTCTCCCCTGGCCTGCTGGACGGGCATGTACATTTCGAATCCAGCATGGTCACTCTTTCCCAGTTCGCCAAAAAAGCAATGGAGCACGGTACCACCGGTATCGTTATCGACCCCCACGAAATAGCAAATGTACTTGGAAAGCGGGGCATCGAATTGATTCTTGAGGAGGCAAAAACACTGCCTCTGAATATCTTCGCTACCGTATCCTCATGCGTACCTGCCACACCTTTCGAAACTGCAGGCGCATCCATTGACGTGTCTGATGTCAGGTTGCTTATGGACAATGATATGGTGGTGGGGCTGGGCGAGGTGATGGATTTTCCTGCCGTATTGAACGGCGATGCAAAAAAGATGGCCATGATACAGGCGGCTCATGACCGGGGGTTGGTAGTGGACGGGCATGCGCCCGGATTAACTGGTCCGGACCTGTGGGGTTATCTGGCTGGTGGCATTTCCAGTGACCACGAATCACTCACCTACGATGAAGCACTGGAGAAATTGCGGTTGGGTATGAAACTGATGCTCAGGGAAGGGTCGGCTGCAAAGTCACTGGACATGTTCCTGCCCCGTTTGCTGGAGGACGGCGTGTCGCTGGAAAATGTATTCTTTGTTACCGATGACAAACATCCTGAGGATCTGTTGGCAGGCTACATGGACACGATTGTGCGAAAGGCCATTTCCCTTGGCCTGAGCCCGTTGGATGCGGTGTCAATGTGTACAATAAACACGGCCCGACACTACCGTATTGACCACCTGGTAGGGTCTGTCAGTATTGGCCGCAGAGCCGACCTGGTCATTCTTGATGACCTGGAGAGTTTCAGGATACATTCGGTGATGGTTGGCGGTGAACGGGTGGATACACAAGTACCTGCCTTTGACTATACTGATTTTGTGTTCGATACTATCAGGTACGGGGAGATAATACCCGAAGACCTGCAGATAATTGGTGTTCCTGATAGCAAAGTTTCGGTGAACATAATCAAGGTATTTCCTGACCAGATATTCACAGAAAAGGACAATTCAAAGCTCATCACTGACAGGACTGGTGTATTGCTGCCTGATGTGAAGAAGGATATCCTGAGCACGGCAGTAATTGAGCGTCACGGTAAAAATGGTAATATCGGCCTGGGATTTGTGAGGGGTTTTGGCCTGAAATCAGGTGCTTTTGCACAGAGTATCGGGCATGACAGCCATAATGTGGTTGTGACCGGGACTAATCATGCCGACATGGCATTGGCTGCAAATACCATTCGTGATATGAAGGGCGGCATCGTGTTGGTGCAGGACGGGCAGGTATTAGATAGTTTACCGCTGCCTTTTGCCGGATTGCTTAGCAATCAGCCATTGAAAAAGGTAGCATTGAAGCTTGAGGAAGTCCATAGTGTCATCAGAGATATGGGGTGTACACTGCCTGCACCATTCATTACACATTCATTCATTGCACTGCCCGTGATTCCTGAACTGCGGCTAACCGACCGAGGTTTATTTGATGTTGGCCAGTTTGAATTGATCGATGTCTTTGAGAGATAGAGCATTTAAAATATCAGATAATCCGATCGAAGAAAATTGATGCCCAAACACAACAATCTTCAGTATCTCTAACCATCAAACTGGTTAAGGATATTCGATTGAATATTTATGGTAGTTTTAAACGTAAATACTTACAATAACTACCATATCACATGACCAAACAGTACAAACAAAAAAATTTCCACCCGGATCGGGACACATTCATTCACTGGTGCCCTGATTGCAATCTCCCGCTCCTCAACATCAAGTGTACATTATGCCATTCAACAGGTGAGCGCATTGACCTGGGACCGCCCGGAGATGTGCGGTTCTGCTCACCCTACGAGCGCAGTATCCTGCATGATATCCTGACCCACAGTTACGGCAACGACCCGCTGAACGAGCGTATAATCCTGTTGAACAAGATCGGGGGCGAGGACAAGACCGACCAGGTGATTGTGGACGGGATGATGCTGGGTATCCTACGGTTCGACCTGAAGAATCTGGACTGGCGCCTGGACCTTTCAATGGATGGGGGCACCCTCATTGCACAGCATACCCGCTCCCGGACCATTGAACTCTCTGACGTGAAGGGGCATCTTAATGGCAAGAGCGTTGGTTCTGATATGGTACATTGGTGTTCGGATGATATCAGCAAGGGCGATGATGTCATTATCAGGAATGGTAAAATGACCGGTGTTGGTACTGCTCTTCTGGATGCAGCAGATATGGGACATGCAGGTGTACCTGCAGTCAGGGTCAGGAAGATTGGTAAAGGCCGGGCCCGGTTGAAGATGGCGGTTCCCACAATGGACGAGGTAGTCAGTGCCAATGCACCTGCCATCAAACAACTGGGACGTAACGCCATGAACACCATAAAGGGCTTGGCAAACCAGCAGGAATACCGGGGTAGGCCTGTATATGTATCATTTAGCGGAGGCAAGGACAGCCTTGTTGTGCTTGACCTGACCCGCAGCGCCCTGAAACACAGCCCAAAGGCATATTTCATCAATACGGGCCTGGAATTCCCTGAAACCGTGAAATATGCGAGAAAGTTTTGCAGTGACAATAACATTGACCTGCTTGAACTGGATGCAGGGGACGCATTCTGGATGCATCTGCCCAACTTCGGTCCCCCTGCCAAGGATTACCGATGGTGTTGCAAGGTCTGCAAACTTTCCCCTGCTGGCAGGATTACAGAAGAGGGGAAGTATTTGACCATGGACGGCAAGCGCAGGTACGAATCATTCAGTCGCGCCCGCATCCCGCCAAAGGAGGAAAATTCTTTGGTGCCCGGCCAGGTGAATGTGTATCCTATCCGTGACTGGCGTGCCATTGAAGTGTGGCTGTATATCCACTGGCGGGGGCTGGAATATAATCACCTGTACGATGAGGGGTTTGAACGGGTGGGCTGCTGGTTGTGTCCCGCGGCCCTGGGTGCAGAGTACCAGCGCATGCTTGAGCTGCACCCTGAACTGTTCCATCGGTGGGATACCTACTTGCGGGACTGGGCTGACAGCCGGGGGCTCCCTGTCGGGTATGTTGAGCATGGGTTCTGGCGCTGGCGTGAGCATCCGCCTAAGATGCGGTTGCTGGCTGAGCAATTGGGTATTGATGTTGTCCAGCAGGATGCGAGTATTGAAGCTTTCCGGATATTTGTGGTTTCAGGTGTCTCCCCTTGCAGGGCCGGGGGGTATAGTATCGAGGGGAGTGCCAGGGGGGTCACGCTGCCGGATGTCACGGATATGATGAGAATGCTGGGCGAGGTCCGTTATTCTGAGGAATTGGGTGTACTGGTGGTCCAGACCCTGGAGGGGAGTATTAAGTTGTACGCGGATGGTACCTTTCAGGTCAATGGGGGGGACCGAGGGACGACTCAAGGGCTCTTTGAGATGGCGGCGCGGCAGTTGATGAAGAGTGTGAAGTGTACTGGGTGCAGGATATGCGAGAAGGCATGCCCGAATAATGCTATTCGTTTTGAGAATGGGCATTTGAAGGTGGGGGATGGGTGCAATAGTTGTGGGGTGTGTGATGAAGTGTGTGTTGTTACACGGTATATGGGCAGGATTGGAGATGGGGAGTCACGGACCCAAGACTTGAATACGACTTAATGGTACGTTTTCCCTATGAGGGTTCATTCAATAATACATGCCTGTCACTCAATATCCCTTGCTTCGCATGAAAACTTAGATTACATACATCGTGTTCCCTTCAAGAGACTCGAAATTCAATAATAATTCAGGAGATGTACCCTATTCACTAAAATATTCCATCTCTTCGATCAGTTTATTGTAATCCAACTCGGTAGCGTAACAACCGTCATTCAAAAGTGGAATACCATACGTCACAATGTTCTTATTCTTTAAAGAGCGCATGACCTTGTTGAGTTCGTAATTGCATGCTAACAGAAGTGTGCCATCAGCTGATTCCTTTTTGATGATGTGCCTGACATATGAGGAACCTGCAACGATATGTAGGGCGTAGTTAAACCGTTTGGCGTCTTTTTTTATCTCTGAAAAGATGCATTTCCCGCATGATGTACACTCGATACCGAACCTTGTTGATGCTGCCGGACAATCAAGTGCCCGCATGCAATGAGGGGCAAGTAGCAAACGGTGTTTCGTCTTTATAAATGCAGATTTGTGCGCCATGTTCTTGAGAGAGACCATCCATTTTTCCAGTTTTTCTGTCTCGGAATATTTGTGGAATAGAGCTTTTATCGGCAGATAGAAAAAATCAAG
>JAGLRT010000152.1 GCA_023136155.1 Methanosarcinales archaeon | reverse complement strand
ACAACCACAATGGCTATCAGTGCAATCCCGATTAATCTATACATCGCATATCTCCATCTTGTGAATTACTTCAGCCACATCTACTTTTGTATCATAACATCCATCCCTTATCAGGCAAACTCCTTGAACCGGCATGAACTTTGAGACTGATTGCATTGATTCGGTCAACTCCACATAACATGCCACTCCAAGACATGCATCCGGGTTATAGTACTGTAGTATCTTCCTGACAAAGCTATCACCTGGCACAGTAAATACTTTGAAATTATGCTTCTCTGCCGCCTCGATTATGTCTTTAATGTCACACTTACCGCATTTAGTGCACTCGTAGCCCATTATAGGGTCACACCGTGCTTTGCATTCAGGATGCCTCATACACTGGGGGAGGATAACAGCGCGTCTTTCAGTTTTCTCTTTGAACATATCAAGCATCACCGCATTCCTGACTTCTATTAATATCTCATCAACAATTTCCTCTTTAATGGAAAAACCCCTGCATATCCATTTTGCAGGCGAATAGAAGAGATAGAGCATAAATAAGATAAAATTGGGGAATATTATCTTGTGTCTCCTGATACTAATGGCACCAAGAAGTAACGCGATTCCAGTCACAAGTACAACTGCGACTAAAAGGAATACGAACAGTTTGCCAAGAAGTTCATAGGAAAGGAGCATGAAACAAAAACGGTTATGTCGCTATTTAAGATTGTCGTGGGTTTAACAGTTTTGATGGATAGGGAAATACTGGAAGAACTCTCGTACCCATTGAATATGAAACAATAAAATTGCTCCACGAAAACATGGGAATCGTAGAAAAGATTGAATATTCTGATCTGGATTACAAAAAAATATACCATGATTATAAGGATAAAGACGGCATTAAATGCTTAACAGATTTCATTATTTGCCAAATAAAATCAAATGGTCATCATTTATAACACGAAATATTAAACCAGTTTAATCATAGTTGAAAAGATAAGTGATTGACACCAATATATAACGATTAAACATGACAATATTTATATAGATGAAAACCATACTGCATTAGAGGTGATAAATATGCCAGCAATCGTGAACATAGTTTCAAAGGAAGACGGTGAAATCCTGTCAAATGAGATTCAAGCATCGCCATATGAATTTACCATGGCCACACGGGCTAAATGGGAGATGGTGATCGCCGATGAGGACATAACAATTGGAACTGGAAAATTTGAAAAAATCAAGATCAAGGAAATCCATGTACAGAAAGATACCCTTGCTCTGCCCTGTGCATTTAATCATCATGCACTGGTCTCAGTGGTGAAAATTGGGGGTAAGGGGGGCTGTTCTGCACCTGTGGAATACGATCGGGTGGTAGATTCGGCCTTTGTCCTGGGTATCGATTCAGGGGAGGTCAGGAAAGGCGACCTGCTGGCTGTCATCAACGTATTCCCGATAATGTTCACCCGGGATGCTTCAGTTCCTGTGAAAGTCAAGTAGGAGATGAAACACATGGAAACGTGTGAAATATGCGGTGAGTTGCAGGATACAAAATATTATCCAAAATACAATATCTGTACAACCTGCCACGACCTGCTTGAAGACCTGATGAGTGAATATTTCCTCAGGACGATTCAGCAAAAGGGAAATGACGTGCATAAGGGATATCAGAGATATCTTGAAAACAGCAGCAAGTATGTATCAGACTATAAGAAGATTCAGCGCGAGTCAAAACACCAGATACAGGATGTTGGTAATCGGCTGCGTACTGAACTGGAATCAGGAGGACCGAAACAGCGGTACCTTGAACTGATGTTGCAGGCGCTGGAATGGTTGAAGGATACTCCTGAGTTCTACAACTACTATTTCAAGGAATTCTATGTATGTCCAAACTGCGATTCGTCCATTTTCTATCATTTCCAGACAGAGAATGTGGGCGACTGGCTTATGATTTCATGTGACCAGTGCAGTACAGTGATAAAGAAATATTACTCGCCCAAACTTGTATAAATTATGCAGGGGCCTTCGTCCCCTGCCAGTTATTTTTTCGATATCGGAATTTATACCGGTACGAGTGGTACATTCAAAAACCCAAGTAATATGACGATTATAACCCCTGGTATTCCGCCCAGGGCACAGATTAATATTGATACCCAGTTGATGTCAACTGAAAAACCCAGGTCCAGCATTCCGATGACAAAGTTTGAGGTAAATAGCAATATCAGCCCAATAAATGAATTTACAATAAGGTATTTTATTACTTTAAGTACATAGTACACTGCTACAAATGCTACAATGGCGACCGCAAGGATTGCCAATCCGTCAATTGTTATAAAATCCAATGGCATATTATTATTTCTCCTTACACTTTTTTAGTTTATCAAAACAATATTATTTAGTCATTATCCCCAATTATAATATACCCTCTTTGAGATATAGTAGTCAGGTATGCGTACAAAAGGAGATATAGTCCTTGCCAGACCTTGTATAGAAGACCCCAACCTTTTCATTGCAGAATCAAATTTTGGCCTTGACCTGGATATGGAAATGGTATGCAGGATACTGGATGAGCTGGATGTTCCGGAGAGACGCTGTTCTATTCGTTTGGGAGTTGCCAGATTCAGGCTTGACGACTGGCAAGTCATGATATATCGCAAAGGGCGAATAGACGTAAGGAGGGTTACTGATGTGGATGATGCTGCCGATGCCATAGGCCGTGTTGAGTCGATAGTTAGTTTAGCTTTTCAGAATTAGGAAATGCTAATTGCCCCTATCTATACATCCGTCGTGACATTTCTTCCATTGAACTATTGGTTTTATTGAGAACTGTGTTCAGTTTTTTGTCAAGATTTTCTTCAACACTCAGGATATTGATCCTTAATGAACGCTCTTTTGCCTCTAACATGGATTCGATCCGTCTCATCCTCATGTCTACAGAAAGAATCATGGCTGCCAGGGAACCAATTAAAACCATTGCTGCAAGCACCACAATCGCATCTGCTGCATTATTAGATGAAGAAAACCTGCTCATCCATTTATAAGTCAATACAAAGGATGAAACGATCATAACTACTGAAAAAATAATATCTCTTGCTTCCATCAACCATCAACTCCGCTAAGCATTGCACGCTTATGTTACGTAACAGGTAATAAACCTTTACAAATTGTACGATAAATTAATGAATTGATAAATATATTAATAACTATTCGTTGTTTCTGATTGTGAATGCAAGTTTGGTAGTGATAAGCAGTAGTGTAGCATGTACAAAAAAAACACAACCTTATTAATGGATATTATTGAATCAGTGTCTACAGAATGATTGGAATATACTGACAAATTCATATCGAGGACTTCTAATGATCAAAATACTATTAGTAGGCGGAGGAGGGCGTGAGCATGTTATTGCACATGCCATCTCCGGAAGTGGGCGTACTTATCAGCTCTTTGCAGTGATGTCGAAAAAGAATCCTGGAATTGCAGGGCTATGTGAGGATTACCTTATAAATGCAGAAACTGAGGTGGATAAGGTCACCGAATATGCGGTTAAGTCAGGCATAGATATTGCGGTTATCGGGCCTGAAAGTCCGTTGGCGGCAGGACTGGCAGATGCCCTTGAAATTGCGGGCATCCCTTCAGTGGGACCAAAACGTGCAGCTGCCAAACTGGAATTCGATAAGGCATGGACGCGTAGTTTTATGGAGAAATACGGTATTGCCGGGCTTCCGGAGTTCAGGATATTCGACAAAACCCAGGAGGAGGCTGCTCTCATGTACGTGGATGAACTGGGAGATGTGGCTGTGAAACCTGCAGGTTTGACAGGTGGTAAGGGCGTAAAGGTCATGGGAGACCAGCTTCCTGACAGGGATGCTGCCAAGGCTTACGTAAGTGAACTGCTGGCCGGAGATGTTGTGGTCATTGAGGAGAACCTTAAGGGAGAGGAAGTAACAATCCATGCCTTTGTGGACGGCAGCCATCTTGCATTTGCACCATCTGTGCAAGACCACAAGCGGGCGTATGAAGGTGACTTGGGGCCCAATACCGGAGGTATGGGGTCATATAATGATGCGGGGCATCTGCTGCCTTTTATGAATGATGGAGATTATGAAGAGGCAAAGCAGATAATGAAAGATGTTGTGGCCAGGGTCAGGGAGGAGACCGGGGTGGAATATTGTGGTATCCTGTATGGTCAGTTTATACTGACCGCCAATGGCATCAGGGTGATTGAATTCAATGCCCGTTTCGGAGACCCTGAAGCTATGAATGTGCTTCCGTTGCTGGAGACTGATTTTATTGATATTTTGCAGGCCATGACTACTGGCACCCTTGATAGTGTTGATGTCGGCTTTGCCGCTAAGGCCAGTGTATGCAAATATGCGGTGCCTGCGGGTTATCCTGAGAATCCTACAAAGGATGCACCCATACAGGTGGGCGATACCGGAGAAGCATTGTTGTTCTATTCGAGTGTTTATGAAAAAGACGGAGTAGTGTATACCACAGGGTCAAGGGCTGCTGCTGTTGTGGGTATTGCCGATACCATTAAGGAAGCCGAGCAGATTGCTGAGAAGGCTCTCAATAATCTGGAAGGTCCACTGGAATGCAGGCATGATATCGGTACGCAGGCATTGATACAGAAGCGTGTGGATCATATGAAGAGCCTGAGGGGATAATAATAAATAGGCTGGTTGACACTGAGATTCATTAAAATAAAGGTGATATTTTTGTCCAATTTATTATCCATAAGTGACCTCTCTCTCGATGAGATTACTGAGCTGCTGGATATGGCAGACGAACTGAAAGCTAAACGAGCCAGTGGTATGGTAGTGGAGAAGCTCAAGAACAAGAGCCTTGCTATGATTTTCGAAAAATCCTCAACCCGGACCCGGATTTCCTTTGAAGTGGCAATGAATGAGCTGGGGGGTCATCCACTGTACCTGAATTATCGTGACCTGCAGCTTGGAAGAGGAGAGACCATCGGTGATACTGCCCAGGTGATGTCCAGGTACGTACACGGCATAATGGCGAGGGTAAACAGTCACAATACTCTTGTTGAACTGGGTGAATATGCGAGTGTGCCTGTTATCAATGCTTTGTCAGACCTGGAACACCCATGCCAGTTGTTGGCGGACATTATGACTATCAGGGAATATAAGGGAAGGCTTGAAGGTTTGAAGTTTGCCTGGGTAGGGGATGGGAACAATGTTTGCAATTCTGCTATTCTGGCTGCAGCTATTACCGGTATGCAGATGAGTGTGGGCTGTCCAAAAGGTTACGAACCTGACAAAGATATTGTGGATCGGGCCCTGGAAATGGGCGGCTCGGTTGAGATTGTTACAAATCCAAAAGATGCTGCCAGGAATGCCGATATTCTTTACACTGATGTGTGGATTTCCATGGGCGATGAGGATGAGAGGGAGCAGAGGATGTGCGACCTGGGGCCGTACCAGATTAATGATGCGCTTCTGGATGTGGCAAAAGATGATGTTATGGTACTGCACTGCCTGCCTGCACATAGGGGTGAGGAGATTACTAATGAGGTGCTGACCGGACCCCATTCTGCCATACTGGATGAGGCCGAGAACAGGCTGCATGCACAGAAAGCTCTGCTGATTAAATTGATGGGGTCAACATAAAGGCTTAAATCTGATTAGCGATATTCTGATTCCGTATTCATTGAGTGTGTGGTTACTCTAAACCTGGAGGCGGTTGTTACCACAGCCGAACCTTAAATGGTTCGATCGAAGTGTGTGTTTCGCTACGCTCAAGCGTACTAAACAAAAACCAATGAAACAAACCCCTATGCGGGGGTTGCCCAGCCA
>JAGLRT010000151.1 GCA_023136155.1 Methanosarcinales archaeon | reverse complement strand
AATCCTTAACCGGATTCAGGCAAACATAATTGCCGATAAACACACCGTGCTCTTCGATAATGATGCCGCTTTTAGGACACCTCTCAACCTGGGTACTGCTGGCCGGGAGGGGGTGCAGGTGATTGGGTAGCAATAATGGGAATTTAGGTTCAGTTATTGTGCCAATGGAGTGCTGTCATGGCTATCAAAATATAAAGTCAAAGCAATATTATGTTACAAAGAGTTCGTACCAGTTCGCACGAGTTAGTTACTAATTGTTGGACAGAACCCACCCACTTCGTGGACAACCTGCACTCTACAGCCCTGACTGTCATAGGGGTCAGGGTCAGTTGAACAACATCACACAAGATTATCTAAATCCTTTTATCGTGCCATGACATTGTGAATCACATGAAACTATGGGCCATCAGAGTACCCAGAAAACTGGCAGAGGATACCCGCAGGCTTCTACTGCAGTCAGACATCATCCACCCTGAAGCCCGGATACGCAGGGACAATGAACACATCCTCATCCCAGTGAACAGCAAACATGACCTGGACGAACTGGCAGGAATAAACGGCACAGATGAGAATATCACCATCATAGAATCCGAATTTGAAATTAAACCGAAAAAACCATTCCTCGAAGATATATTGGGTTTCACACCCACATTTGACGTGGTTGGGGATATCGCCATCATTGACGCCGATGACCCTGATGCAGCACGTATCGCCAGTGCATTGATGGAATTCCGTCACAGCCTCAAAGTGGTGCTGGGGGCGGCAAGCCCGGTGGAAGGCGAGTTCAGGACCCGGCAGTTTGTGGTAATAGCAGGTGAGGACCGGACCCATACTGTACATAAGGAATATGGGTGCCGCTACAATGTTGACCTTGCAGGTGCATATTTTTCAGGTCGGCTGGGTGCCGAGCGTCAAAGGGTGGCCGAAACTGTGAAAACCGGCCAGTGCGTTGTCGATCTGTTCGCAGGCGTGGGACCGTTTAGCATACTTATTGGCAGGACCGTACCTGGTGCCAGTGTGGTGGCAATTGATAAGAATCCGGCCGCGGTAGAGCTGCTGAGGGAGAACATCCTGCTCAACAAGGTGGATAATGTGCAAGGGAGGGAAGACGATGCCAGGGATGCGGCCGAAAGTTTAGAACATCAAGCAGACCATGTAATCATGAACCTGCCCCAATCTGCCAGGGAGTTTTTGGACACCGGTATACGTGTGGCCGGGGATGAGGGCATAGTGCATTTTTATGACATCACCCACGAGGATGATTTGTACCTGACATCATTGGAGTTGATACAGAATGCTGCGTCGCGTCAGGGCAGGTGGGTGGAATGTGTGGGAAAAAGGATTGTACGGTCATATGCACCCTACCAGTATAATGTTTGCATTGAATTTCGGGTTATTGACAATGATAAAGCGAACAGGCAGAAGAACTAATTGAAAAACTTAAAGTGCATTACCGAGACATTAAGGTTTTTCATATTTCATGCATGAATGTCAGTTTATAATAATGGGTTAAGTTGATTTTCACTTTGAAGAGATTGTCAGAAAAGTCTACTTTTCGAATATTTTAGCTTTACTATCTAAACTAAACCCGGTGCAGCATAGCGATTTAGTTTCAACAATATTTCTGGAAGTTTCAATTTAAGTGCTTTTCAGGTACTTTTCCGACAGTCTCATATTACCTGTATTTAAGTCCACGCAATTTCTTTATTTTCTCCATCCCGCCTTCGGTCCTGGATAAACGCTCATAGAATTGGTTGGCCATAATTATCTGTGAATCAACCAGAGGCCCTGTCTGTTTTATCCACACCTCACGCGGATGGGTTTTGACAAACTCAGCCCATCGTACCACCTGCTCAATATGCGTCTTATCTCTTTCAACATTGAAATCTTCATTTTTACGATTTGAGCGGTCTTGCCTGGGAAATTCACCATTCATGTTGAATATAATCTCCGTATTTCAGCCTTTATTTTCCTTATTTCATTTTCATCAATAGTATCCGAATAGATAATCCGCAGATGGCGTGCATCTTCGAGGTCTTTCTCTGATTTGAGCAGTTCCTCTTTGAAAGCGAGATTCATTTCAATACTTGAAAAAAAGAAATCCAATCCTGTAAGGGGCAACTTAGTTCTTGTTTTGATTTGATAATCATCAAGGGAATTTTTCGTAAATTTCAATTCCATTTCAGGAATATAACTACCTTTCCTGACATATCGTACACTAAGATTATAATTTAAATAATCGTCATAAATAACATCTGGATTATCTGATTGCATGCATTCAAAAGCTGCCACCTCCAGCTCGTGGTGCATAGTGATGAACTCATCTTTTCTCATCCGTTCGATAATTATGTCAATATCTTCAGTTCCCCGACTTCTTCCATGTGCTATGGCAACAAAACCAGAGACAATGATGTATTTAACATGTTTTTCTACTACCCTGACAAAATCTTCTGCAAAGATATCAAGAATAGTCCTGTCTTTGATTTCTCTGGCAATCATATCTCTACATTAATATGTAAGACTTGATTTAATATTTGTTATCAATAAATACCTAAAATTAGCAAATTTTATTTCAATTAATTAAACCCAAACAATTTGTCCATTTCCACCTGGCTGGTCATGAACCACACCCCAAATAGCATCAAAAACACACCGCACCCCATCAATACACGTTGATACATCACTTCGGACATCAGGGTTTTACCTCGGCTCATTGCAGTAGACACTACAGTGTACCAGCTTAGGTCCGCCATCAGGTGACCAATCAGGAATATTGATGCAGCAAACAGGCTAACCTCAAGCCCCATCAGTATCAGCCCGGCCCCTGCAGTCAACCACCACAACCAAAAATACGGGTGGGATATGGATGTGATAACACCGGCCGCAAAAGGACTTTTAAACACGCTATTACCACCTGAAAGGGTGGCTGTTTTTCCTTCTTTTATGGTCATTACCCCGAATATCACCAGTACGGCACCCCCAATAACAGAGATCCACAGAATAACACCCTGGCTGGCCAGAGTGGAGAAACCAGTCACTATGAGGACGAAAACCAACAACTCAATCAATGCATGTCCCGATACCACCCTGGGTCCGCTTGTCCAGCCCTTGGTCAGCGAAGTTTCAATGGTAGCAAACAGCATAGGTCCGGGCACAAGAGCACCAGTAAGACCTACACTGAATCCTATGAACAGCATTGTTAAGATTTCTAACATAACCCCAAAACCCATTATGGAGAAAGCCTATTGCCCGGATGTTAAAACTATAATCTCATCGTTAATATGCTCAAAGGTATTCAAACGTTTTTTATGAAGCAGTGCATAATCTTTGCACATTGAAAGATGAATCTCTAGAGATTGTCGTAAAAGTCAACATTTTGAGGTATTTTGACTTATGAAATAAATACAGCATAGTGCAGCATAGTGGTTTACTTATCATTGTTTATTGAAATGTTTCGATTCAATCATTTTTCCGACAATCTCCTCTATGGCTTATTTATTACCATAGAGGCGTTGAAGTACCATTTACTTTCGTATCTGTACCTCAATGATTGAATCCTTTGATACATATTTGAACCATGACACAAACATCCAATTTTAGACAGGCATAAAAATATGCCCATCTTTATAGAATTATTTCTATATCTAATTGTTCGGCTAATTCCTTATATCTGTTTCGTATAGTAACCTCGGTGACTCCTGCCACTTCAGCCACTTCACGCTGGGTCCTGCGGTCTCCACACAGTATACTGGATATATAAATAGCCGCTGCAGCAACACCAGTAGGTCCCCGGCCAGAAGTAAGTTCTTTCTCTGCGGCCTGTCTCAGTATTTCCACACCTTTCGACTGCACTTCACCCTTCAGGTTCAGGCCCGAGCAGAATCTTGGGATATAGTCAATGGGTGATGTGGGCATAAGTTTTAGACCCAGTTCCCTGGAAATGAACCGATATGTCCGGCCAATCTCTTTTCGGCTGACCCTGGATACTTCGGCAATTTCGTCCAGCGTCCGTGGTACACTACACTGGCGGCAAGCCGCATACAGCGCAGAAGCAGCCACGCCTTCAATACTGCGGCCCCTTATCAGGTTCTTATCCACAGCCTTACGGTACACCACGGCTGCGGTTTCCCTCACATTCCTGGACAAACCAAGGGCACTGGCCATCCTGTCAAGTTCTGAAAGTGCAAAAGCCAGGTTCCGTTCAGTCGCATTGCTTACTCTTATCCGGCGCTGCCATTTACGCAGCCGGTACAACTGGGCCCTGCTCTTGGATGAAATTGATTTACCATAGGAATCACGGTTACGCCAGTCTATCATTGTAGACAGACCCTTATCGTGAATAGTATAGGTCATAGGCGCCCCTACCCGACTCCTCTTCATGCGCTGGTCATGGTCAAATGCTCTCCATTCCGGCCCCTGGTCAATAAACTCAGAATCCACAACCAGACCACATTCGTTACATACCAGTTCTGCCCGTTCATAGTCCTGCACAAGGCTGCGACTGCCGCACTCAGGGCATTCTATCTTAGGCTTTTCAAACGAACCGACTTTCTCTTTTTCCTTACGTATCTTTTCACGGAGCTTACTTCTCTGGGGTCTTTCAACCTCTTTCTCTCGTTCTAATTCAGGCATTTTATCTCATTTCCTCAATAAAAATTATCGTTCTGATTATATACAAGTCTCTGTCATATGTATCCCTACTAACCCGGCTGTAGTTACTACAGCTATTTCACATAAACGTGCTTATGCTTGAGGTTTAGAAGTTCCTCGTTAGCTACATTACGGTATAGTCTAACTGAAAAATAAGGATAATCGACCGGACCGAACACGTCATTAACCATTCCAAGTTTTTTCATTTTACGGTTAAAGACCACAATGTTCATTTTAGGCAACCATGTCTTTTTGTTTTTGTTTTCATCCCCTCTAACAATCAGGTTTTTATGGCTGGAAGTGTGTAGTACAGTTCCTAATGTTTTCAAATATGCACCTCTATGAAAGTATTATATAAAGGAAACAATGCTATATAAATGTATCGTAAAATGTTTATTTATGGGTGTTAATCAGATTTAAAGGTTGTGAAATAAGAGCATCATTTGCACGTTTTTCACTTAACCCTGCACCAAGTGCAATCTTACGTGCCTGTTCATCAGTGACCAGATCATCAGGTGAATGGGAATCAGTACTCACTACCAATGCTGCACCAAACTCTTCTGCTACCCTGGCCACATGACCGTTGGCACGGTTATGCCCGCAGCGTGAAGTAATCTCAAGACATACACCATGTTCTGCAGCAAGGGCAGCATCTTCCATTGATATCAAGCCAGGATGTGCCAAAATATCAACACCGGATTCAATGGCTGCCCGGTTGGTACCTGGGATCACAGGCTCAGTCAGGGTCTCACCATGCACCACCACAATCCTGGCGCCCAGTTCTCTTGCCATTACCACCAGTTCGCCTATCTTCCGGGGTGGCACATGCGTAATCTCCACACCCGGCAACACCTGTATATCACAGATTTCTTCAAGGTACGTGGCTTTTTTAATACCATCCAGTACATGCTCGATATTGGTAAAATCTACATGGTCAGTTATAGCTATAGTAGTATATCCGTGTACCACAGCTCTTCGTACAAGTTCACTAGGAAGCAGTTCACCGTCACTGAATATGGAATGTGTATGAAGGTCTATCATGGTCTGGATTCAATAACACATTGATAGATTTTATAATTATCGTAACAGTGGAAAATAAACAGAAAACCTTATGAATTAATAAAATAATTTAGATGGTATGACCGGGGCCCTTGAGCGCAAACATTTCACAATCATTGCAGGTATTATTGTCGTGTCAGCAGCCCTGTTAGTAACATACTTGTCATGGGTCTTTGTTAACGTCATAATTTTGAGCATGCTCGGTGCATACGTGTTGCGTCCCCTAGACTTGAAGTTCAGGCAGGTCACAAAGATAAAAAACAGGCGCATCACTGCCATTTTAACCATAGTTTTAGTTGGACTGGTCTTTTCTGCTTTGTTTGTAAATATTATCTTCATCATGGGTTCGGAACTGGCAAAACTCCAGCCTGATGTACTGGAAACAGATGTGAATTCCTTAATCGATTATGGCATAGGACTGATGGGAGATTATATCCCGGATTCAGTGCAGCAGAATATGAAAGAAAACTTTGCAGGTTCGGCATCTTCTGCTATATTGTCAGCTATCAACCTCCTCCAGCGGGTGGTACTTGGCTTCATATCAAATATTGCACTATTTGCCATGGAACTGGCAGTAGTGATATTCATGGTATATTACCTGCTTATCGACGGGGAGAACATCTTGCAAACCTTCATCGATGTGTTGCCGTCCAACAGAGTGTATATTGTCAAAGAATTCCTATACCACCTGGACAGCATCTACAACAGCCTGTTCAATGTCTATTTATTAGTATGTGTGCTCACAGGTATAATCGGCGGGATTGGACTGATGCTGATCGGTGTACCGTATCCTGTGATGTGGGGTGCGATAATTGCTGTTCTGGCACTGCTGCCTATCGTTGGACCCGGCGCATTCTATGTACCTGCCTCCATTTACTATTTTATCGTACATGAACCGGTACGTGCAGTGATACTGTTAATATTCGGCTGGCTGTTTCTGGAAACCATTCCCGGTAATGTCATCCGCCCCAGATTGATGATGCAAAGGGGGCATATTCATCCAATTATCACCCTGCTTTCATTCACAGCTCCCCTGTTCGTGGTTGGTGCAATGGGAATTATTGTAGGTCCGGCAGCATTTGGTTTCATGCTGGCACTATACAGGACATATATTGGAACTGAACCCCGAAAACTATCAGATACCGGAAATGAAGATGGAGAAGTTAAGTTGGTTGAGCAGGAAGAGCCGGCAGATGTTATCGAGGAAGAACCAGATAATGTATCTATTGAAAAATCGGCAAAACAATCTGTTAAATAAATGCGTTTTTACTTTCCTATACGTCGAATAACCTATGTAATAATGATAATGATAATGTGTTGATCAATCCGGTGATTAAATTATCGACTAACCTGTAAGTTAAAGTTAAGAGTTCGCTTTAGCCACTTGGTTCTTCAGGGTACCGATACCTTCTATTTCTACTTCCACAATATCACCGGGCTGCACTTCTCCAACACCTGCAGGGGTACCGGTGGCAATCACATCATTTTTATTCAGGGTCATGATATGGGATATAAACTCCACAAGAACTGATGGGGCAAATATCATATTACTGATATTAGAATCCTGTTTCACTTCTCCGTTAACACGGGAGCGGATGTAGGCATTTGACAAGTCAATTTCCCCTGGTTCGACAATATAAGGACCAAGGGGTGCAAATGTGTCAAAACTTTTGGCCCGGGTCCACTGGTTATCTATCTTCTGGATGTCCCTTGCTGTAACATCATTAAAGCAGGTATATCCCATTATCACGTCATCGGCACGGCGGGCCGCTATGTTCCTGCAACGTTTACCAATCACTATTGCCAGTTCGGCCTCGTAATCAACCTGATTACTTTCAGGTGGATACAGTATTTTGTCTCCATTCCCGATGACAGCTGAAGGAGGTTTTAAGAATATTATTGGGTGGTCCGGCAAGTCCATACCCAGTTCCAGAGCATGGTCCACATAGTTCAATCCCACACAGATTATCTTGCCCGGTGTAACAGGTGGGAGTAATTCCAGTTCTCCAATCTCGTAATAGTCATTATAAAGATCCTTTTCTACTATCACCCTGGTACCCTGTATGGTTCCGGTCATAGCTTCATCATCAATTTTGAATCTACCTATCATCTATTATTGTACTCCCATCAAGTCTCTATAATCTATATCTTCTATACCTATATCTATACTAAGATAATCTCTTCTTTTTTCCGGTTGCATCCCTGTGCCATTTTCCAAGTTCACTTTTTGTAAGCATATCGCCTTTGAATACAGGCCCGTCCTTGCAGACCCTAAGGCCGGAGGGGTCAATGGTACATGCACCACATACCCCTATGCCGCATTTGAAATACCTGTGAAGACTGAACTGTGAACGTGCTTCAATTCCCTGTACCTGAAGCATGTCAAGCACTCCTTCCATCATCAGTTCCGGGCCGCAGACATAGCAATGGTCAAATCCAGTTAAGTCAAACTGGACCATGAGTTCAGTTATAAGTCCGTAATGTCCCTTGCTCCCGTCATCAGTGGCAACACTAACAACACCGCACTGTGAGAATTGTTGCTCAAACAGCAGTTCATCCCCTGTTCTTGCACCAATTATTGTTGTCACGTCCAGCCCCTTTGCATGTGCCAGCCGTGCCAGTGGCAGCAAGGGTGCACAACCCACACCACCTGCAATAATCATTATTTTGGTACCTTCCAGTTCAAACCCGTTCCCGAACGGACCCCTGATGCCGATACTGTCACCAACTTTCATATCTGACAGTGCAGCGGTGGCATCACCTACTCTTTGCACCGTTATACTGTCCGGGTGTGACAGTGCCATGGGTACTTCGTCCAGTCCCCTGACCCAGACCATAACGAACTGGCCCGGCTGTGCATCCAGTTCGATATCTGTTTTCAGTGTTGTAATAGTAGGTGTCTCATGAATTACCTCTGTAATAACTGCATTTTGTGGTTTCACAATCCCACCTTACTGTGAGCCAGACCAATAATGTCATCAAGCACCCTACTATGGCTTGTCAGGTATTGGGCCAACCCGACGGTCACATCGTTGAATACGTTAATACTGTCATAGACCGCAGACCCGATTTGCACTGCACGTGCCCCTGCCATCATCATTTCAACTGCATCCTGCCACTTTGAAATACCACCCACGCCTATCACCGGTATATCCAGTGCCTGGTACAGGTCATAGACACACTTTACAGCCACCGGATGTATGGCAGCTCCTGACAACCCACCAAAGCGGTTACCCAGTATGGGATAGCCGCTATGTATATCGATGGCCATACCCCGTACTGTATTGACGGCCACCACAGCATCAGCGCCACCTTTCCGTGCAGCTTTACCAATCTCCACGACATCTGTGGTGTTGGGGGTTAGTTTTACCCAAACGGGTGCGCTTGTGGCATGTTTGGAAGCTCTGGTTATCTCTTCCACCAGCGCCGGGTCCGTACCGACAACTGCACCATATCCGCTTGCATGGGGGCAGCTGACATTTAATTCATAAGCATCGGCGCCGTCCAGTCCGGTGATAATTTCCGAGAATTCGTCCGGGTGGGCACCAAACACGCTGGCTATCACGGGTACACTGCCTTCTTTGGCAGTATCCAGTTCACTCCTGAACTCCTTATAAGCCGGGTTCGGCAGACCCATTGCATTCAAAAATCCGCATTCCAGTTTGAACATGGTAGGATTAGGGTGACCCGGTTTTGGCTCAATGCCTATTGACTTGGTCACAACCGCACCGGCGCCTGAGTTTGACATTCGCTTTAGAGATGAACCTGTGGTACCCAATACACCCGCTGCCAGTATGGTTGGGTTTTCCAGTGCAAGGCCTGTAAGTTCAACAGAAAGATCAATTTTAGCTATATTATTCATAGACCTCATCCACTGAAAAACCTTCATGCACTATCTTTGCAATATTCGTAATGATAGCGCCTGGATCATCTGCCTGGAATACATTACGTCCTATTGCTACACCTTTTCCACCGGATTGTACCGAATCATATACTACCTGCATCAGGTCAGCTTCGGTCTCCATCCTTGGTCCTCCGGCCACAACAACCGGAACAGGACATCCTTTTACCACTTCCCTAAACGAGTCCGGGTCGCCTGTATAATTGGTTTTGATTATGTCTGCACCAAGTTCAGCTCCTACGCGGGCAGCATGTTTCACATATTCAACATCGTGTTCTGAATCAACTTTTGGTCCTCTGGGATACATCATTGCCAGCAGGGGCATACCCCATTCATCACATTTACTTGCAGTCTTACCGAGATCCTCAAGCATCTTTGCCTCGTCGTGTGCACCTACATTAACGTGGACTGATACGCAATCAGCTCCCACCTTGATGGCATCTTCCACAGAAGTAACCAGCACCTTGTGATTTGGATCCGGACCCAGGGAAGTTGATGCCGATAAATGGATGATTAGCCCCACATCCCTACCGTAGCCCCTGTGTCCGTGTTTGGGGAGACCCATGTGTCCAAGTACGGCATTTGCACCACCATCTGCTACTTTATTCACCATTAATGACAGGTCGGCCAATCCCTGGATGGGCCCGGCCCCTACACCGTGGTCCATAGGGATAATTATGGTCCTGCCGGTTTTTCGGTTAATTATACGTTCTATTTTAACCGATTTGCCTATGTTTCCTGACTGCAGGATATTATTGTGCATGAGTTTACACCTGAATCTATTGAAGTGTTATAATGGTACTTATTTATTTAGCAATTTAGATTTCAATTCTTATGCACCTTCATAATGTCCCGTTTTTCAAAAATGGGGTCGTTGACTGCCCAAGCAAATCTCCAAGCATATATTGAACTTATACTAAAGGGCATTCAGGGCAATCCTCAAAGGATTAAACTAAATAGGAATAACTTATTTCTAGGTTAGAAATATCAAATGAGATATAGAAATATGTTAAAATACTGTTATCCATTAGGATAACAATTATTATTATTATATTTTTATGTCCTTAAAGTATTGCAGGTAACTGTCTGTTCATGCGCAGTTACCTTTATAATTATTTGATTGAAAAGATACCATAAGTAACAAGGAGTAACGGTTTTGGCAACTATCAGCGAGAAGATTTTCAGCAGGGCATCGAATTCAGATGCCCACGCAGATGATTTTGTTATAGGAAATGTGGACTGTGCCATGGCTCATGATGGTACAAGTGTACTGGCTGTGAAGGCGTTTCGTGAGATGGAGATCCCACAAGTATGGGAACCGGAAAGGATAGTAATTCCTTTTGACCATATTGTGCCTGCAAGTACTGATGTGTCTGCCAATTTGCAACAAGACATAAGGCAGTGGGCACGGCAGCAGAATATCGAAAATTTATACGACGTGGGCGAGGGTATTTGCCACCAGGTACTGCCTGAGCAGGGTTTTGCCCTTCCTGGCAGGTTGATTGTGGGCGCGGATTCTCATTCATGTACTTATGGTGCCTTGGGAGCTTTCGGTACCGGTGTGGGTGCCACTGATATGGCCGAAATATTTGCATCAGGCAAACTGTGGTTCCGGGTACCTCATACCATGCGGGTAACTGTTGAGGGGAAACTGGGAGACCGGGTGTCTGCAAAAGACCTGACGCTTAATGTGATTAAGCATATCGGTGCGGACGGTGCGACCTATAAGGCCATGGAATATTATGGTACTGCCATTGAGGAGCTGAGCATTGCTGGCAGGATGACACTGTGCAACATGGCCATTGAGATGGGCGGGAAGGCAGGAATTGTGCCGCCTGATGAAAAGACCGATGAGTTCCTCAGAGGGCGGGCTGTGGATACTTATACTCCTGTTTATGCTGATGAAGATGCCCAATATTGCGAAGATATTAATATTGATGTAGATGACATGCCCCCACAGGTTGCCAGACCCCACAAAGTGGATAATGTATGTGATGTCGATGAGGTGGCGGGTACGGCTATTGACCAGGTGTTCATAGGTTCCTGCACCAACGGCAGGTTGGAAGACCTGGAGGCTGCTGCCCGTATTTTGAAGGGGCACAGGGTGGTTGTACGCACCATTGTGATACCGGCTTCACGAACTGTCCTGCTTGAGGCTATTGAAAATGGATATATTTCTACTCTCATCGAAGCGGGGGCAACCCTGGGGCCGCCGGGTTGTGGGCCGTGTCTGGGCGCCCATCTGGGTGTGCTGGCCGAGGGCGAAGTGTGTGTATCCACGTCCAACCGCAACTTTAAGGGCCGGATGGGCAGGGGTGGACTTTTATACCTGGCATCTCCGGAAACTGCGGCTGCATCGGCTTTGAAGGGCGAAATAGCGGACCCCAGGCTGGTATGATATAATCAGTTCTGCTTTTGCGGTGTAAAAACGTTCATGTTCTATGAATGATATAATTGGAGTTATGCTCCGCGACAAGGATAAGTTTGTAATATGGCCTGCCTATATCGATAAAGGGAACAGCAGAAGTGGGGGGCGTATCATTTCAAAGAAGCGCTCTGTGACATCACCTGATTTGAAGGAGATTAACAGTGCCGCAGAGGAACTGGGTCTTAATCCGGTTTTGGAGAAGGATAAGGCATATCCCAAATCCTGGTGGGATGTCAGCGGCCGGGTGCTGGTGGATAAAAAGGGTTTGAAGTCGGGGATTGCGAGGGATATTGCACGGAAGATTGGGGAGATGCGCGGTTGATTGAAAGATCATCTGGTCATGAATAGGGATGTACAGCCTCTGGATTTGGATAGTCCTATAGTTACCAATACACAATTTTTTTTCATATTATCTATTCTCATATTTTTATTCAACATTATAAATTATAAGTCATATGCGTATATTTTTGGCAGTGTGCCAGATTAGACCGCACAATAAACTGTTTTGTTAAATCAAACAGCTATTTCTGGCTACTGTTGCCGATTTTAACTTAGTCTGAATATTTGATCGATAGAATCATCCGACAGCGATTTGCTCTAAAATACGATATAATTAAGTTATGCGGTCTATTCTAGGATAATGTCATATTTTTCAAAACATATGGGTAGATTTATGAATGATTAAGAAATATATAATTAGAGATTGTCAAAAAAGTCCACATTTCGAGGTATTTTAACTTATGAAGTCAAACGTTGCGCTGGCACACCCAACTGCAGCAGAGCGGCGGAGTATAACCATTGAGGTAAATACAGCATAGCGTTTTACTCACCAACGTTTGTTAGAATGTTCCAATTAAATCACTTTTCCGACAATCTCAATTAATTACTGGTATTATTGACCGGAGAAGAACATGAAAAGTATGTATCAAATAATTGGTTTATGTCTATTTTTATGCCTATTTACGATAATAATCAGCGGATGTATGGATAAAGTAGAAAATATTCCAGACATTGATCAAGATACTACTCCATTTTCAACACCATCAAAACCAGGTACTTCGGTTTTGCCTGCACCAAAACAAATGTTTCTATATCCAAATTCCTGTGAATCCTTTCAATTCTGGGGTCATAATATGACCGTCTCTTATTTGTCGTCGTCCCCGCATCTGGTTGAAGTTACCATTGATGGGGTCACAGAGACCATAGAGATCAACCACAGCACCCCGTGTCCGGGAAGTCACTGCGACTATTATGTCGTAAAAGATGACATCGATTATTCTCTAAAACCTGTGGTCTGGAGATATAATGAGGCAGGTGAGAAGATCTGGTCCTTTGAGACCTGGAATACCAGTGAATTGTATTTTGAAGCTCACATTAAAAGTATAAAAAAATAGGTTAGGGAGGAAGAGGTTATGAGAAAAATAACTGTAAGTTTGGTTGTTTTCTGTTTGATATTAATCATTGAAAATGCTGCTGCAATTCCTGCAAGTCCGTATCCGTTCACACTTGAGCAGCCAGATGGGTATAGTTTCCAGGCAAGGCAGTATGGGGATGAACGTCTTCACTGGATTGAGACTTTGGATGGTTATACTATTGTCAAAGAAGAGAATGGTTGGTGGACGTATGCGGCAAAAAACAATGAAGGGAAATTGATTCCTACAAATAATCGTGTGAGGATGGTTAAACCGCTAAGTATAGATATTGAAAAACATGTTACACCGATTTGGAAGCCAGATGACATTATGATTAGAAAATCCTCTCCCAGACCTGTTAAGATCAAGACACTTGATCTGAAAGCAAATGGATTGCCTGGAACCGCGTCTGCAACCACAGAAAAAGTTGTAGTAATTTTAATCAATTTCACAGATGTTTCTCCGGAATCTACACATGACAAAACATATTATGATAATCTCATCTTCAACAATTCCACTGGCGCTAACAGTATGTTCAACTATTACAGGGAAGTTTCATATGATCAGTTGAATATAACAGGTACAACTGTAAGCAATTGGTACCAGAGTTCACATAAGATGGAATATTATGGGGAAGACGCTACCGATATTGATGAAAATATAACCCGCAGCGATCCAAATACAGGGTATATTGAAAATCTGGCAAGAGAAGCCGTTCAATTGGCAGACGATGATATTGATTTTTCTGAATATGATACTGACTCCGATGAAGTTGTCGATCATGTAATTATAGTTCATGCAGGCAATGCCCAAGAATCAAGTGATGATCCTGATGATATCTGGTCACATCAAAGTAGTATCGGGAATTATAACAGCGGGAGTTGGCATGAAGATGGTGAGATGACTAATGATGGAGTAAAGGTAATCGGTTATACAATGATGGCCGAGGGCTCTCCCCTTGGTACTTTTGCACATGAGTTCTTCCATGATCTTGGTGCTCCAGATCTGTACGACTATGATTCTGATAGTAACCCCGTATCTTATTGGGACCTTATGGCCGGAGGCAGTTGGAATGACAAAGGAAACACCCCCGCTCACATGGGAGGATATCTCAAATGGGATATCGATGCCGACCCGACCAACGGGTATAACGGCTGGTTGACACCAATTATAGTTTCAACCCCCCAGACCAGATCTGTTGAAAAACTCGAATCAGACACAGGTGACAGGCTTTTCAAGGTGGATATTTCCGGAACCAATCAATATTTCCTGGTTGAGAACCGACAGTTGACCGGGTACGATGCGTACCTGCCAGAAGCAGGGATACTGATCTGGCACATTGATGAAGATGTTGTATCATATTACAACGATACCAAAGATGGCTGGGTATTGATGAATGATGGTCCGCCCTGGAATCCTTATTTCCGTGCATGGGTGGAAGACCCCAGTGGCACTACTTATAAATCCGGCGCAGCCTATTCATTTGATGACGGTCAGGCTGTTTTTAATACAACAACCTCACCAAACAGCAGCCAAAATAACTGCACGCCATCTGGTATTGAGATATATAATATTGGGGCTGAAAGTACATCGATGAGTGTTACTTTTACATCTTTTGACAATATTCCACCTACTGTAGTTGAAACGTCACCTACTAATCAGGAAGTAAATGTTGAAATTGACACAAATATTACTGCCACATTTAGCGAACCTATGAATAGTTCAACACTGAACAATAATACAGTGAAAGTATATATTCAAGAAAAGATTGCAGGCGAAACCTTTGAAGATACATTTGGTACATGGAACTCAACTAATTTTGGAGGTT
>JAGLRT010000150.1 GCA_023136155.1 Methanosarcinales archaeon | reverse complement strand
ATTACATCAGAACATGACCTTTTAAGACACCTTTTCCCTGAGGATAAGATTCGGGAAGCGATGTTAAAGGACAATAAAGGTTTTGACTTCCCTGTAAGGAAAGACGCGCATGGGCGCACGTATATCATGAACTCGCGGGAACTTTGCATGCTTGAATACGTGCCGGATCTTATTGGCGCGGGTGTTAGCTGCCTGAGAATCGAGGCGAAAATGTATGGTGAAAATACGACCCGTAAATTAACGCAGCAGTACAGGAAAGCTATCGATGCGGCAGTGGAAGGCGGGAAGGTCCAGGATAAATGCGGTGATTCCGGCAAGCAGACAACTGGACATTATTTCAGGGGTGTAGTATGAAGGTGTTCTTTTCAGGTTCCATAAGAGGGGGTCGGCAGTTGCTTTCCACGTATGGACATATAATTAATTTCATAAAATCGCAGGGTCACACTGTACTTAGCGAGCATGTTGGGAAGTGCGATCTTGAGAAGGTCGAGGAAAAGATGTCTGAGCAGGAGATATTTGAGAAAGACATCGGCTGGATTGAGGAATCCGATTGTGTGGTTGCTGATGTGACAATAGCGTCTGTGGGTGTGGGGTATGAGGTGTGTCATGCCCTTGCAGTTGGTAAATCGGTGCTGTGCGTGTATGAGGTTGGGGCAAAGGCTTCTGCTATGGTTCTTGGGAATACGAGTGAGTTTATTACTGTGAAGTCGTATTCGGGATTGAGGGAGGTTGAGGGGATGGTTCGGGAGTTTCTTGAAGGGTTAGACGAGTGAAAAACGGGTTTTTGAAATCTCATTAATCATGCCCCACAGCAGGGTAACCGAAAAGCTATTAATACATTAAAGACGGTGGAAGATTGTTAAAAAAAGGTGTTCCTTATGGCTTTTCATGTGATGCTAATCCCGACATTGGGCTGTCCTTCAAATTGTAGTTATTGCTGGAGTTCCGAAGAAGATTCTCCGGTAATGAGTATTGAAACCATCGAAGAAACGGTTAAATGGCTCAAGAATTTCCGGGATGACCCGGTTACCTTTACCTTCCATGGCGGGGAGCCGCTTCTGGCTGGCGCGGATTTTTACCGAAAAGCCCTGCCATTGCTTGCTGAAGGTTCAATTGACCAAAAAGCTGCTTTTGCCATGCAAAGCAATCTCTGGAAAATGACTCCTGAAATAGCCCAGGTTTTGGCTGAATATAAGATTCCCATCGGTTCAAGTCTGGATGGCCCACAGGAGCTTACTGATTTCCAGAGGGGAGAGGGATACTATGATAAGACCATGCAGGGTTATAAAATTGCACTGGAGAATGGTCTTGATGTGAGATTCATCTGTACATTCACATCCCATTCCATAAATTTCAAGGATGATATTTTTAATTTTTTCCTTGAAAATTTTTCAACCCTCAAATTACATCCCGCACTGCCGTCTTTGCGTGATGATAACCCTGAAAAATGGGCACTTGCACCTGAAAAATATGGTGAATTGTTGATTTATCTTCTGGATAAATACCTTGAAAACATAAATGATATTGAAGTGATGAATATCGACAGCCTGTGTAAATGTTATTTCACAGGCAGGGGCACAGTCTGCACCTTTGTGGATTGTATGGGTGATACTTTTGCGGTGGGGCCTGATGGGAGCATCTATCCTTGCTATCGCTTTGTAGGTATGCCGGATTATGTTATGGGTAATGTTCGTGACCAGCCAAGCATGGATGACCTTGCCGAGTCTGATGCGTGGAAGCTTATGTTTGAGTTTAAGGAATATGTGGATAAGGAATG
>JAGLRT010000015.1 GCA_023136155.1 Methanosarcinales archaeon | reverse complement strand
AACGCACTGGAAAGCCTGCGGTTATCTGTCAGGACCATTGGTGTGATAGCCATATCGACCAGCTTACACGGCGCATTCTTGTGAGGTTAGATGTGAAAAGGACAGGGGTCGGGACTTCGACTATTAATGTGAAGGGGTAGGACTAAAAGGACAATATGCAGGTGGATGGCTACCTTTTACCGAATGCACAAATCCTCATTCAACATCAATAACTTGCCTCTTGAGTTTATCTCAAATCTCGTTTAGTCTATTTCCTTCAATATCTATAGAACGTCAACGGCATACACGGTTAGTTTTTATAATTTGTGGATTTACTCCATTTTTCAGCCTGCTGATAAAGAATCCACCATTTTCATCAATACGAGCAAATGTATTGTGTTTATAAAAATTGCCTGGCACACACATTTCAAATTTTCATGGCAATAACAATTATAATGTCAATGATGATGATGGTGATGATAATAATGATAATATATTGAATAGTATTCGATTATCAATATATTACTCCACTTGAAATGAAGGGGTTAGATTCGACCTTTTTCATACAGAATAACCCAAACCACTCAACCTTTTGACTTAATGCTTACGCATTATATCCATTATTCCTGCCTTGGCACTCACTGGAGGTGCTGCATTAAAACCACACAGTTCCATACCAGAACCTCCAAACATCTCATTATTCAGCCGGTCAGTAATTTCCTTAAAAATTCTTTTATAGGCAGTACAATGGGGGTCTACGTCCCTAATTTCACCATCATACGGTGCTGTGGCATTGTAGGGGCATCCTCCCCGACAAAAATTAATGTAACTACAATCCCCGCATTTCTTGTCTACAAGTTCCTTGAACTCCTGCATAAGCTTCCATGCATCAGAACGGGTAAGGTCTTCCATGCTGGGACGGTCATAAACATTACCCATAACATATTTTGGCATACCTACATAACGATAGCAGGGATATATGCTCCCATCAGGTCCTACCGCAAAGGTATCACCCATACAATCCACAAAAGTGCATACATTGCCCCGTCCCGTGAACACACACCTGCAAATGTCGTTAATATTCATAACTTCAATATCGTCCAGGTTTTCCAGATATTTATCCAGCAGGTAAACTAACAATTCCCCATACTCTTCAGGTTCAAGTGCCAGCTCATTCGGGTCATGACTGCGTAACGATGGCAGTGCAGGATGTAACTTAAGTGTTAAACCATTCTCAAGGAAAAAATTGAAAATATCCTCCCTGTACTTCACAGAATTAGAGGTAAAAGTGCAGATAAAACTCACCTTAAGACCATTTTCCGTTGCAATTTCATAACCCTGTTTAGTCTTATCATAGTATCCTTCACCCCGCTGTGAATCATTAAGCTCCTTTGGACCGTCCAAACTGGAACCAATTGGAATATCATACTCAGCCAGGATTCGGGCAAGTTCCGGTGTCATTTTCCAGAGATTAGTCTGCAATGCAAACGCAATTTTATGTTCACTTAACCCCTCAGCAATTAATGGTAAAGCTTTCCTGAAAAAATCCGCGCCCGCTAAGAGCGGCTCTCCTCCGTGGAAAGTAAAAGTAACCGGCTCATCCCGGAAATCTTTGAGCCATTTTACCACTTCTTCAATAGTCTCAACACTCATTACCGGAGAGTCTTCCTCAGAACTCCAGCAATAAGAACAATTAGCAGGACAGCCTAAAGTAGGTATAAGCATCACATGAAAGGGCATATAATATCTCCTATTTCGAGTTTCTTCAAAGTATTAATGGGTTTAATAGTTTTCCAGTAATATATAGAATAATGTAGAATAGAGAAATTGAGCTGAATAAAAAACATCGACCATCCACATCGGTGTCCTGTCAGCCTATAAATGAAGTTTGAAATATCCAGTCCGGACTAAGCTCATAAAAATAAAAAAATGAAATGGTAGCCCTGTTTCTTATGCCAGCACATCAAAGCTCAGTGCTTTAACCGGGCATTCCTTGACGCAAATGCCACAGGCATCACACAGGCTGTAGTCTATGACAGCCTTACCTTCTGTAATTACAATGGCCCCGGGCTCGCTGGGACAACTCCTCTCACAAATACCGCACCCTGCGCAAATCGTTTCATTCCATACTAATTTCTCATAGTCTGCCATTTGCAAACTCCTATAATTGTTCTCATTATACTCGTATGTATGATTACAGTTAACTCTGATTAGAGTCTATACTTATAATATAACATGTTTGGACAATTATTATTACTCTTCGTTACAGTTCCATTCATAGAATTATATATACTCATCGAGATGGGCAGCCGCCTGGGAGTCATACCCACACTGGGTCTTGTTGTCATCACAGGTATAGCCGGGGCCGCGCTGGCAAAGCACCAGGGTCTGGGCGTAATGCACCGCATCCAGAGTGAAATGTCCTTCGGCCAGATGCCGGGAGATGCCCTGTTCGATGGCGTGCTGGTGTTAGTAGGTGCCATACTGCTACTTACTCCCGGCATACTCACCGACCTTATCGGCTTTTCGCTGCTTATACCTGGCACCCGGATCCTGTTTAAAAAACATCTTAAAAACTGGGCCAGTAAAAAGATTCGCTCAGGACAAATTGTTTATACTCAAACCGGTCAGTATGTATAACCTCATCAATGATATTAAATATAAAGAATACAACAATAGAGCATCATTATTTTCCATTTTATCACTGGAGGACACACATAGTTGAGCAAACCTACTGTTAATATCGGCATCGTGGGTCATGTAGACCACGGAAAGACCACACTGGTCAGCGCCATATCAGGCGTATGGACCGACAAGCATAGCGAAGAGATAAAACGGGGCATCTCTATCAGGCTTGGTTATGCCGATTCTACTTTTAGAAAATGTCCCAAATGCGACGTGCCTGATGCTTACACAGTGGCCGACACCTGTGAACAATGCAACACTCCCACAGAAGAGGTCAGGACAGTATCTTTTGTAGATTCACCTGGTCACGAGACACTCATGGCCACAATGCTCTCTGGTGCAGCCATCATGAACGGAGCCGTACTTGTCATTGCAGCCAATGAGGCATGTCCCCAGCCCCAGACCAAAGAGCATCTGATGGCACTGGACATCATAGGCATCAAGAACATCGTCATAGTCCAGAACAAAATAGATCTGGTCAGCAGGGAGAAAGTTATTGAAAACCATCAACAGATACTGGATTTTGTCAAAGGAACAGTTGCAGAATGTGCCCCCATCATTCCATTATCTGCCCAGCAATCCGTTAACGTTGATCTTTTAATCCAATCCATAGAAGAGAACATCCCAACGCCTGAACAGAACTTGGATGAATCAGCCCGGATGCTCATAGCCCGTTCCTTTGATATCAACAAACCCGGTACTAAACCTGGTAAGGTTTCAGGTGGTGTAATAGGCGGGACCATTAGCCAGGGTTCACTTAATCCAGGTGATAAGATAGAGATTAGACCCGGACGCAAAATCGAATCGGGCGGAGTGGTGAGCTGGGAGTCTATAATTACCGAAGTTACCATTATTATGGCCGGAAATAGTAAGTTAGAAATCGCCACCCCGGGCGGGTTGATAGGAGTGGGGACCAAACTTGATCCTTCAACCACCAAGAGTGATAGTCTGGTAGGTCAGGTTGCAGGAGAGTCAGGGGCTCTTCCTCCTACAAGGAATGGATTTGTCATGGAGGTAAGATTACTGGAGAGAGTTGTTGGTTCAGCCGATGAACTGGTTATCGATCCCATACATTCAAATGAACCACTTATGCTCAACATCGGGACCGCTACCACCGTGGGTTTAGTAACCAGTGCCCGTAAAAATGAAGTTGAAGTTAAACTGAAAAGACCAGTCTGTGCCGATGAAGGTGACAGCGTGGCAATCAGCCGAAGAGTCGGAGCCAGGTGGCGACTCATAGGTTCAGGCTCTATAAAATAGTCCAGATGGTTAATATGAAAGTGATTATCGATACCAATGCTTTCATGATTCCTGTCCAGTTCGGAGTGGATATCTTCAAGGAACTTAACCGATTAGGATTTGATGAATTTTTAGTGCCGTCAGGTGTTGTAAGGGAACTGAAAACCTTAAAAAAAATGGCAAAGGGTAAGGATAAACTGGCAGCAAATGCTGGTTTTACCCTGACACAGCAGTATACACAGGTGATGACTGAGGGGCATGTTGATGATGCAATCATAGAATTGGCTACTGAGGAAGGTGCTGCAGTTTTGACAAATGACATAGAGCTTAAGAAAAGATTATGTAGTAAGGACATCACAGTAGTGTACTTGCGCGGAAAGGATCATCTTGAAATGATTTGAAATGTTCGGCATATTCCCTTAATTATTAATTCCATTAATTACAGAGACAGAGGATTATTGAATGTACAAGAAAATGAAACTGGCTGACACAGTACGTATCGCTCCGGAACTACTGGGAGATGATGTTAACAATGCAGTCAAGGTTGCCCTTATAAACAAACTTGAAGGGCAGATAGATAAGAAAGTAGGAGCTATTGTTGCTATCATAGATGTTGAAGAAGTTGGTGACGGGCACATCATTGCAGGAGATGGCGCGGTATATTATGAAAGCGTGTTCGATGCACTGGTTTTCAAGCCCGAACTGCAGGAGATCATCGAAGGAAGTGTTGTAGAAATTGTGGAATTCGGTGCATTCATAGGTATAGGACCCATGGATGGACTTATCCATGTCAGCCAGATAACAGACGAGTATATATCTTATGATTCCAAGAATGCCCGCCTGGTGACAAAGGAAAGTAACAGATCCATTTCAGAAGGGGACAGTGTACGTGCCAGGATTGTTGCTGTGAGCATAAACGAGCAGGAACCAAGGGATAGCAAAATAGGTCTGACCATGCGCCAACCCTCACTTGGTAAGATAGAATGGATTGAAGAAGACTTAAGAGTGAAGGATAAGGCAGAGGCCTGAATTAGGGTGATACAGGGATGTCAGATAAAGCATGCAATGATTGTCACAGGATTACTTCAGGTACCGCATGTGCAGTTTGCGGATCAAGTACCCTTAGTTCCGACTGGAGCGGTTATGTAGTAATTATCGACCCATCACGTTCTAATATTGCAAAAAAACTCAAGGTGGACCTGCGCGGCGAATATGCACTGAAGGTCCGGTAGTGGATTTATGCTTAAAACCATCCTTGGGAAGACATTCTGTCTGCCAGAGTCTATGCGTCATGAGATGCGAAAGCAGTTCGGTGTGCTATACCCTGGAGATTGTATAGAAACCACCCGTGAAATGCTTGTCGATATTGGAAATCCTGCCAAACTTATTGTCGTTGGTGACATATCAACATTCAATATGCTCCAGTGCGACACTGTGCCTGACATCTCGGTGGTTGATGAGAAAACACATCGTGCTCCGGCAGAGAATAAAATAATCAAAGGTATCAGGCATCCGGATTTCAGGGAAGTCCGGGTTGAAAATCCACCAGGTTGCGTGACGCATGAACTGGTATCTGCAATTACCCAGGCCCTGGATGCTGACGAACCAGTTCAGATCATGGTAGAAGGTGAAGAAGACCTGGCCGCATTACCGGCAATTGTGCTTGCACCCCCGTCATCAGTGGTTATATACGGGCTGCCGGATGAAGGTTCCATGATGGTAAAGATTACATCAGATGTAAAGACCCGGATATGTGGTATGCTGGAACGAATGGCCAGCGAATGAATGATTTAAATTCAGGTTGATAGAAAAGTACATATCCAATAATAAGATTAATGAAGGCTATATTCTAACGATAATAAAATGGAGGATTCAATTTGGACATTGAAATTACAAAAGAGAGGGAAAACCCTTTGCTTGATAGAAATGAGATTACATTCAACATCTCAAATACTGGTGCAACCCCTTCCAGGGACGATGTAAAGAACAAACTGGTGGCAATGCTTAATTCCAAGTACGAACTTGTGGTATTAGGTAACCTGACCACTGAGTATGGTGCCCAGAAAACAATAGGGTATGCTAAGATATATTCTGATGCAAAACGGGCCGCAAAGGTGGAAAATGACTATATCATCGAGCGGAATAAACCCAAGCCTGTGGAAAATGTTAAAGAGGAACCAGAGGCGCCAGCTGTAGATGAAACGGCCGGGGACGAAGCGCCCGTTACAGAAGAGGCTTCTGAGGAAGCAAAATAAACTAAAGAATAATGGTGATTACAATGGCTGCACATAAATATTACGAAGTTTCTGATAACTCAATAAAGAGAATTAGGCAGACTTGCCCCCGCTGTGGTGAGGGTTTCTTCCTCGCAGAACACAAGGATAGGCTGACCTGCGGCAAGTGCAATTATACTGAGTTCAAGAAATAATTGCGCTCCCACCTTTTTTTGGAATTATTTTTTATTCGCTGGAATTTTAATATATTTTTTAAATATATTCCACTTGAAATGTAGGGGTTGTGGAGATACACACTAGCCCAGCCGTTTTCGTAGTTCATCTTTTCCATATCTTAGTTTGATAATTCGGCTTCGTCCCCTTGTACCTTTACCTGTGAATTTTGTATCCACCAGTTTCAGGACCAGTAATTTTTCCAGGGTCTCATAGTATCTGGTATATCCAAGTCCTGTCTTTTCATGGAAAGCCTTGTAAAGTTCACCAGTTGTAATCTCTGCAAGGTCGAAAATCAGTTTCAGTAAGGTATTTTCTTCTTTTTTCAAAGACTTTAACAGGTAAGAAAGATGCACCAGTTTTGAGGATTCGTAAGCACCATTTACATCATCCAGTGAAATGGTCCGGTTCGCATGTCTTTCAGCACTCAGGCCCGAGCGTTTAAGCAGGTCGATGCCTACCCTCAAATCTCCAAGCAGTTCGGCATATTCAACTACTGCATTGAGTACATCAGAACTTACCACATCAGGGAAAAAACCCATTTTTATTCTATTGTCCAGAATATCACGTATTTCATCGGTATTGTATCGAGGAAATTTTATCTCTTCAGGCAGGAATACGGACTCTACCTTTGGGTCTAAATGAAATCCTGTACCGGTATCACTTAATATTGATGTCACACCTATACGGGCACCTGGATTTGTTTCATGGGCGCGAAGTAATGAATAGAATACATTATCATGTTCACCTTCATGGAACAAGTAATTCACATCATCCAGAGCGACTACCAGTACTTTTTCTTCATCTGCCAGGTGCTGGGTTATCTTTTCATAAATTTTCTGGAATGATACACCTGAGGAAGGGGGACTGTGGTTGAACAATTTATTAAATATCCGGGAGAATACAGTAAAGCGTGTTGAATTGGCCTGGCAGTTAATGTAAACAGGTATCACTTTCGATTTGACCTTTTCTATCTCCCTGAACAGTTTGTTCACTCCTGTGGTTTTGCCTGTACCCGGAGAACCTATACACTGCACATTGACAGGTCTGCCACCGTGCAGGGCAGGTTTTATGCAGTACATGAGGGTCTGCATTTGGATGTCGCGATGGGCGAAGTACTCGGGTATGTGGTCCAGTTCGAACAGGTCCGGGTCCTTGAATATGGTTTCGTCCCACATTAATAGGTCTTTGTTCATATCATCCACTATTTGTTTTGATTCTGAATGATACTTTAGTTCATTTTTGAATATTAAAAGGTTGTCAATGAGTCAGGTACGAAACGTATATATTATGATAATAT
>JAGLRT010000149.1 GCA_023136155.1 Methanosarcinales archaeon | reverse complement strand
TGGTCTATGTGCTGGAGGCGAATCCCCGAAGCAGCCGTACCATTCCTTTCGTGTCCAAGGCTGTGGGTCTGCCAATGGCCAAGATCGCAGCCAAGGCCATGATGGGCATATCGCTTAAGGAACAGGGATTCCTGGACGAACCTGTGCCTGGGAATGTGTCTGTGAAGGAAGTGCTGCTGCCCTTTGACAAACTGCCGGGAGCTGACCCCCTGTTGAGTCCTGAGATGCGCAGTACCGGAGAGGTCATGGGTATGGATTATAGTTTCGGGCTGGCTTTTTTTAAGGCTGAAATGGCAGCTGACAATGCCCTGCCCCTGAGTGGTAAGGTGTTCATGTCCATCAGGGATCAGGATAAGCCTGCTTTGATGCAGGTGGCCAGGAAGATGGCAGATGCAGGACTGGAACTAATCGCAACCAGTGGCACTGCACGGTATCTGTCAGGGAAGGGTATTAATGTCAAAGTAATAAAGAAAGTGCATGAAGGCAGTCCAAATGTGATTGACATGATGCGTACCGATGAGGTGGGTCTTATAATCAATACGCCCACTGGCAAGATGACACGCATGGACGGATGGAGGATACGCAGGGCGGCTGTTGACTATGGGGTGCCATATATCACCACCATCCAGGCAGCGATGGCGGCGTCCGATGCCATTGAGGCTATGAACAGGGGCGAGCTGACCATCAAGAGTATTGGTGAATACATTTCGGAGATGTGAAAATATGAAAATATTAGCATTAATGGGGAGCCCCAGGAAAGAGGGAAATACCGACATTCTGGTAGATACAGTGTTGAGCGGTGCAATGGCAAACGGGCATCAGGGTGAAAAACTTAACCTGTACGACCTCAACCTGCTGCCGTGCATTGATTGCCGCAACTGCAAGAACGGTGACAAGGTATGTACCAGGGACGACGACATGCGGGGTATCTACCCAAAGATAGAGGAAGCTGATGTGATACTGTTCGGTACGCCGCTGTACTGGTACGGACCGTCCGGTCCCATGAAACTGCTTATGGACAGGCTGCTGCCCTATAGCGAGACCGAAACGCTGAAGGGCAAACGGGCGGTGCTGGTCATTCCATCTGCCGAAGGGGCTGATGCCTGCAAACATGTTGTTACGATGTTCAGGCTGTCACTGGACTACCTGGGTGTGGGTATTGCAGATGTATTGCTGCCAACGGCTTACGAGAGGGGGGAGATTGCCGGGAATGCTGAAGAACTTGAACGGGCAAGAGAGATAGGGGCTGCACTGTAGTCCGGTTTAATTATTATTGGGTCCGTTGCTCTGAAAATAGCATATTCATACTCATGGGTTTCCCAATGGGTCATGAACGCTTATTTTCAAATTGTAGGTTGAGTCTGACAATTTTACTACTAAATTGCCAGGTTCAACCGACAATCTACTAATTGCAACTTCAGCGTTGCATTTCGAATACTATAATCCCTAAATACTTTTAAAAGAATACTTCAGCGGAGTGATAACACTATGTCGTTAACCAAATTTATTCCACAACAGAAACGAATGTCCACAACTGTAGGCGGAATGCTTATACTGGTCAGCGAGACCATGTTCCTGTTCTCAATGCTGAATTTTGTACTTGTGACCAGAATACAATATTACAACCCAGGCGATGCATACATGCGCCAGTTATTCCCAAATTACCTGTTGTTCCTTGGAGCCCTGGCTCTCGGAGCACTACTAGCCATGATATTGGTGTACATGTTCATTTTGCCAAGTAAGATGGTCTTCTCACAGCAGCAGGCAGTAAAGGATGACCGCAGTCCCACCTATAACCTGCTCACACAAATGCATCGTGAACTTGGTGAACTTAGAAGTGAAGTGGATGGTCTTCGACAGGTGATAGATAAGGTTTAAGACAATTGGATAGAATATGAAGTTCGCTCACCTTATGATGTTAAGGAAACTGTGTCCCGATAGGGTAGCGGATATCCTTGAAGCTTGCGGAGCTTTAGACCCGGGTTCGAGTCCCGGTCGGGACGTTTTTTTATCTATTGACTATCCCCGGAAATTTTTCAAACCGCTCTTTTGTAGCCTTACATATAGGGCACTGATTTGGCGGTTCAGGCATTGCTGCCAGATAACCGCATACCGTACAACGCCAGACTGATATCTCACTGTCACTTTTTACCGCTGTCATGTCCACATCTTCACCTTTACCAAGTATCTTGTCCACAGGCCGCCGCTCAGGTATGGGCAGATGCGGTCTAGTGCCACTGATCCAGTCCTCATCCACATATAATGTGCAGTAGCAGCACCCGAATTCCTCAAGGTCCGGATCCCTGTAATCGCATGGACAAATAATATCCATATCATCAGCCAGGTTGCCCGCAGCCAGACGGCAGGGGCATGAATGGTAGCCATAACGTTTTTCGTTCTCAATCAGGCCTATGAGCAGGTCTTCAAGAATTGTTTTATCGGGTTGAAGGTTATATCCATCCTCGTCAGCCAGCTGTTTTAACTCCTTGTACAGAGCCTCTGTATCTTTATTCATAGTCCCAACGCCTTGTCTATCTTCTCTTTATCGTGACCCACTATTACCACCCCGTTTATCACTGCTGTGGGAAAACTGATGGATGGGTTCAATTTCATTACCTTCAATAGTGCTTCTTCTCTTTCGCTCCCTGATAATGTATCCACGTCAACATAATCGAATTCATAGCCGTTGTCCCTGAGATATTTTTTCAGAGCCTTGCAGTATACGCATGTACTCAATGTGTAAAGTTGGATACTGGTCATGG
Source organism: Methanosarcinales archaeon (assembly GCA_023136155.1). Classification (GTDB taxonomy): domain Archaea; phylum Halobacteriota; class Methanosarcinia; order Methanosarcinales; family Methanocomedenaceae; genus Methanocomedens_B. The sequence goes on along the minus strand of JAGLRT010000149.1, from coordinate 90 downwards.
TTTATGAAACTCCCTGTATGATTTGAACATGATACCTATTTTAGAGAAGATGTCATTGTTTATTTATTTTACGACAGGTGAAGCTTCCTG
>JAGLRT010000148.1 GCA_023136155.1 Methanosarcinales archaeon | reverse complement strand
GCTATTCGGTCAAGGACGGGACTGTGATCGTCGACGACGCCAATCCCCTGGAGCTGGCAGAACTGCTGGTGAAAAAGAAGGCAGACCTGATGGTTGCTGGTGTGAAGGAACGATTCATTGCCTACAAGCTGGGCATTGCCTTTTGCGATTTCAATCACGACAGGACAATGGAGTTCGAGGGGTATGACGGGTTTGTTAATTTTGCCAGGGAGATCGATGCTTCCATTAACAGTCCTGTATGGAAAGCTGTGAGACACAGGATGAAAGAGGATGATAGTACATGTGATGCTGTGATGACAGAGCTTATGCACGGGTCCTGTGAACTGGAGGTGCTGGTATGACCGAGCGTAATTTTGTGACAGTAAATCCGTGTGTGATGTGCCAGCCTATGGGCAGCGTGCTTGCATTCAAAGGTGTGGAAAATTCCATGGTGCTGATGCACGGTTCCCAGGGATGCAGTACATACATGCGGCTGCATCTGGCCCATCATTTCCGTGAGCCAGTGGATATTGCCTCCAGTTCACTGAGCGAGAGGGGCGCAGTGTACGGGGGCAGTGAAAACCTGAAGAAGGGACTGCACAACGTGATTGACAGGTACCATCCCAGTGTGATCGGCGTTGCAACCACCTGTATGGCTGAGACCATCGGGGATGACGTTCCCAATATCATACAAGAATTCAAGGAAGAAAACGGCATTGGGGACGATATCTCAAAAGATATTCAAATAATACCCGTATCCACGCCCAGCTATAGTGACAGCCACGTGAACGGGTATATTAAAGCTCTTGATGCCATTGTGCGCCACCTGACACGAGATACCGGAGAATCGATACCTAACGGTAAGGTCAATATTATTCCCACAGAGCATCTCTCCCCTGCTGATATCCGTGAATTGAAACAGATTGCCACAGATATGCCAGAGCAATGCATCCTCCTGCCCGACATATCTGATACATTTGATGCACCAATACAGGACGACTTTCCAAAGATCGCGTTGGGCGGGACATCCATATCTGATATTGCTGATATGGTGAACAGTAGTGCCTCCCTGGGATTGGGGTCAATAATGAATAATCCACCAGTGGACTATCTTGCAGAAAAACACGGCGTCCCCGGAATTACCGTGCCACTGCCCATCGGTCTTAAGCAAACAGACCTGTTCTTTGATGCCCTCTCAAGGATATCAGGATCTACCGTACCTGATAAATATGTGAACGAGCGGGGCCGGTTGATCGATGCCATGGTTGATGTGCATAAATACCTGTACGGTGTGCGCGTAGCTTTGTATGGCGATCCTGAAAAGGTGAGAGGTATGGTCTCCTTGATGCTTGAAGTGGGAATGCATCCGGTTCTCATGGTATCGGGCAGCAAGAGCCCGGATTTCAAGAGAACTGTGGAGTCAATGATTAAGGAGGCTCGACCTGATTGTGACACAATAGTTCTTGACGGTGTGGATTTCGATACCTTCAATGATGCCATCAGGAGCACCAGGCCTGATTTGCTCGTGGGTGATTCCAATGGTAAGTACATCTCAAAGGCTGAAGGCATACCATTAGTGCGAGTGGGACTGCCCATACATGACAGGGTGGGTGCCCAGAGGCTGCTTATGGTAGGTTACAGAGGGGCAATGGAATTAATTGACAGGATTACAAATACTATCTTTGAAGCTAAGGAGAAAGAAGAGCCCACAATACAAATGTGTTCCTTATAGGAGATGAATAAATATGACTGGTATAATTGATGCTCATAACCATCTGGGGGGACCGGATTGGGTTATGATGGGGTCGGATTCTTCCTATCATTCCATGGAGGACGAGGTCAGGAAGGTGGAGGCGCTGCAGTTGTCCGAAAGTGAGAAACTATGGTCTTTGGTGGGACTGCCAAAAAAGTATTGAAAATCTAACCGGTTAATGTCCAAATAAGGAGATAACCTGGAATGCGGGAATTATATTTTGGCTAGTTGAAATGAAATACCTGATAAATGTTTTTGGTGCCGTGTCGCTCATATTCATACCCATTTTGTTAATACTTACGGCTCCACCTGCACTCACATCCACGCAGCCTGTCACAATAACCGTATCGGCAGCTGCAAGTCTGACCGATGTATTCAAAGATATTGCAGCAGATTTTGAGAAAAGAAATCCGGGAGTAAATGTTGAACTGAACCTGGCAAGTTCGGGCTCCCTGAGATTACAGATAGAAGCGGGTGCGCAAATTGATGTTTTTGCATCTGCATCCCAAAAACATATGGACATCCTTGCCGGAAATGGATTAATTTTCAATAAATCAAGACAGGATTTTGCAGGAAATTCACTTGTTCTGGTAACTCAGAAAAATCGGACAATCAATAAGATCGATGACCTCCGTGACGAAAATGTGGAACGAATTGCAATTGGTAATCCTGAAACATCCCCTGTTGGCAGATATGCCAGACAATCCCTGATGGAGGCTGGTCTTTGGGATCGTGTAAAGGATAAGGTGATCTTTGCTGAAAATGTTAAGCAAGTGCTTACCTATGTGGAGCGTGGGGAAGTAGATGCCGGATTTGTATATATGACTGATGTGGATGGGGTACAACCTGGCAGTATTGATGTGGTATGTACAGTCCCGGTCAGTATTCCAATCCTGTATCCAGCAGCAGTTGTAAGTTCATCTTCGAATAAAGTTGCAGCAGAGGAATTTAATAATTTCCTTACAGGAGAGAACGGACGCAGGATATTGAAAAATAACGGGTTCTGGTTGCCTGATCAAGATGTGGTCTAATGCTGGAATCAGCGTGGTTTCCCCTTGTACTGACATTAAAAGTATCAATAATATCTACTGTCATAGTATCGGTTCTGGGTGTTTTCATATCCTATGTAATGGCAAGGAAAGATTTTACAGGTAAGTGGCTGGTGGATTTGGTTACTACGCTACCCCTTGTACTACCTCCGGCTGTTACAGGTTATTTGCTGATTATGTTGCTGGGAAAAAATGGTATCATAGGGAGGTATATATTTGAAATGACCGGGACAAGTATACTCTTTACGTGGCAGGCTGCTGTTATTGCAGCTTTTATTGTTTCACTACCGTTAATGGTAAAGACTGCAACGTCTGCTATTGAGGCCGTTGACCCCAACCTTGAATATGCGGCTTACACCATGGGACGAAGTGAATTCGAGACTGCTTTTTTGATAACCCTGCCCCTTGCCAAAAAAGGTATTCTTGCTGGTTGTGTGTTAAGTTTTGCGCGGGCGGTGGGTGAATTCGGGGCGACCCTCATGGTGGCAGGGAATATTCCCGGAAAGACGAACACCATATCGTTATCCATCTATGGAGCCTACCAGGCTGGTGATAATGAACTTGCTGATTTACTGGTTATTATCTTGATAATCATGTCCCTTTCAACGATCGCTGCTGCTGGCAGGCTGGTAAAAAGTCAGGCAGGGCGGGATTAAAGATGAGTCTGAAGGTCGATATTGTAAAAAATTTATTTAATGATAAAAGAGGCAGTAAAAAGAAGAATGTCAGTCCGAATTTTTCTCTACAATGTAGGTTTGATGCAGGAAATGAGATCATAGTATTATTTGGTCGTTCGGGTTCAGGTAAAACCACTGCGCTGCAATGTATATCCGGTCTGGACAAACCTGATTCAGGAAATATCAGTTTAAACGGAAGAACATTTTTTGATGATACGAGCAAATTTAACTTGCAAACCCAAAAACGCCGGGTCGGATATGTTTTCCAGAATATTACACTATTTCCCCACATGGATGTGAAGCAGAATATTGCATTTGCGCTAAAGGGTTTGACCCAAAATGAAAAGGAAGCACGAATACATGAAGTGATGGAACTTATACAGATACAGGAACTGGAATTATATTACCCGTCACAACTCTCAGGGGGTCAAAAACAACGTGTTGTCCTGG
>JAGLRT010000147.1 GCA_023136155.1 Methanosarcinales archaeon | reverse complement strand
ATTGAAGGCTATGTTATCACATCGTTCGATAAGGTCTGATAGATTCTTTACTTTATCATTGTATTTTTCAAAAGCCATTAACCCAATACTCCTTATCCATTTATTTTGTAAGTTCAGAATTAGGATTTATAAATTCGATAACTTTATCAGCTTGCCATGCTCTACCTACAAGTTTCCGCTTGAAAAGCAATCGGTAATAATATTGAGGGGTGTTGAATTCTTCATGCTCTATTTGATTTTTTTTGTTTGGCCATTTTTGCACCTATTAGTTTGATGATTTAGTCAATCTCAGTTCATTATTTCCAAAGGTTGAATAAGAACTTGTTTTCGGACTCTAATGTGGTCAGTTTTATAAATGTAGTTTCCGATTTGTTTAAAAATTTCATATAGTATTATAGTGTTTCCCATTTGGAAACTCATTCAATCGAGATTTTACCTAAGACATTAAAAAAATACTTTACTTCACAAATGCACACAAGTCCCGGTAATCTCCCTCTCCAAACCCCCATCCTCCATCTCCACCACCAGGGCCCCGTCGTGGTCGATACCCACAGCCTCACCCTCAATGGTCTTGAACCTGGTGACAATCCTCACCTGGCGGTTCAGGGTGGCAGAATGCTTCCTCCAGCGTTTGAGGATTGAATCGAAATCTCCGTTTATGAACGTACCATAATCCTGTTCAAACCGCTCAAGCAATCGTTGGACAAGTTCCACCCTGTTTATGTCACTGCCCGACTCGCTCTTGAGGGAGGTGGAATTAACGCCCAAAAGGGGCGGCAGCATGTCAAGTTCAATATTGGCATTAATCCCGATACCGACAATCAGAAAATTCACCGCATCCATCTCCGCATCCACCTCGGTCAGTATACCGCAGACCTTATTCTCATTAATCAGAATATCATTGGGCCATTTAATCTGTGCCGCAACCCCAATACCAGCCAGGGTTTCAGCCACAGCCACACCCGCCACCAAAGTCAACCGGTAGATATGCTCAGGAGAAATGTCGGGCTTCAGGATAATCGATAACCAAATCCCGCCCGGTGGAGAATACCATTCCTTGCCCATCCTCCCCCGGCCTTCGGATTGCCGCTCAGCAATGATAAGAGTCCCGTCCGGGCAGTCAATAGCCAGTTCCCTGGCTTTGCGGTTCGTGGAATCAATCTCATCAAAGTAAAACATCTTCTTACCGATAAAATCAGTATCCAGGTCCCTCTGTACTTCATCCTGCAACAGCAAATCAGGTGCACTGACCAACCTGTAACCCCGGTTGGTCACTGATTCTACCACGAATCCATCCTGACGCAAAGATTCGACATACTTCCAGATCATGGTTCGGGATATACTCAGTGTTTCAGCAAGTTCCTCACCCGAAATGTACACTTCATGATTCTTCCGGAGGACATCCAGTATTTCTTCTCTGTGACCCATAATTACTAATTAGATTTATTCGGTGAAATATTTTCCATACCGCTGATATACGAACTCACAGCAGCAGATATGGCAGCCACTTTATTGTTATCAGCACCAATAGCAGAAGCCAGGGTCACCCCCTTTTTCTGTTCCTGTTCAACCACTTCTGCCACCCTGGACATTATGTCAAAATCCTCGATAAAGTGGGTTGACAGTTCAGCATTTACATAATGAGGAGTCGACAACACAGCCTTATGGAACGGGATGTTTGTGGTCACACCTATAACAATATATTCATACAGTGCCCGCCTCATCTTCTCAGTAGCCTCGGTCCTGTCACGTCCCCATGATATCAACTTGGAAATCATGGAATCATAGAATGGGGATATAGTATATCCAGTATGCACACCACTGTCCACCCGTATCCCAGGCCCACCCGGAGACCTGTAGCGTAAAAGCTTACCCGGAGATGGCACAAAATCATTCAATGGATCCTCGGCATTTATCCTGCATTCCATAGCCCACCCGTTAATCTTTATATCTTCCTGCTTCCAGTCCAGTGTCTCACCGGCCGCAATATGTATCTGCTCCCTGACAAGGTCCAGCCCAGAAACCATCTCGGTTATAGGATGCTCGACCTGCAATCTGGTATTCATCTCCAGAAAATAGAAATCCCCATTAGAATACATGAACTCCACAGTACCCGCATTGGTATAATCTATGGCCTTTGCAGCCTTTATGGCCACCGCCCCCATCTCGGCTCTCAACTCAGGTGTCATGACAGGCGAAGGAGACTCTTCAATAAGTTTCTGGTGCCGCCTCTGTATGGAACATTCCCTCTCATTCACATGGACGGTATTGCCATATGAATCAGCCATTATTTGAAATTCTATGTGCCGGGGATTGGCTAAATATTTTTCCATGAAAATGGTCGAATCCCCGAATGTGGATTGAGCCACTTTCCGGGTGGACTGTATCGCATCAATGAGTTCAGCATCATTATGTGCTATCTTCATCCCAATCCCACCGCCACCCGCAGCAGCCTTTATAATAACCGGATATCCTATTTCCTGTGCAGAATCAATGGCAACAGCCGTATCCACGATTTGTTCTGATATGCCAGGAATAACAGGAACGCCTGCTTTTTCCATGGTTTTGCGTGCCGTTATCTTACTGCCAGCGGCATCGATGGATGCACTGGACGGGCCGATGAAAGTAATACCCGCTTTCTCGCATTCACTGACAAAAGCAGCATTCTCAGACAAAAACCCATAACCAGGATGTATGGCTTGAACCTCTGTTTTTTCAGCTACATCAAGGATACGTTCGCTCCTCAGGTAACTCTGGCTGGCCGGGGGCAGGCCAATATAATGGGCCTCATCAGCATATTTTGTAAACAAAGCATGACTGTCAGCTTCTGAATATACAGCCACGGTCTGTATTTCCATCTCCCGGCAGGCCCTCATCACCCTTATGGCGATTTCGCCCCTATTTGCCACCAATATCTTCTCGAACATCGGAATAACCTCTAACTAACAACCATGATAACATCGCCGGCAGCCACAAAATCGTTTTCTTTCACAAATATCTCTCTCACAATGCCACTATGTGAGGCGTGAATGTCATTTTCCATTTTCATAGCCTCTATAACTGCTACAACATCCCCTTCCTCTACCGCATCACCGGATTTTACCTTAAGTCCCAGCACCATACCCTGCATATTGCTTTTTATTCCCCCTTCCACTGAAGTTAAAAGTGCCGACTTATTTTCATGTATTGACATCTCACCTGTTGGCTCGACTTCCACCTTGAAGACTTCACCGTCCACCACCACCTTGAACTGGTTGCATAACAGCTGGGACCCTGCTGGAACAGATTCCTGAACTGACAGTATCAGTTCCTCTTCCTCAGTTTCACCTTTCAGGAATTTTTTGGCCACCTGTGGATACAGGGCATAGGTCAGCACGTCCTCCTCCTTTTCTACCAGACCCAGTTCCCTGGCCTCTTCTTCCAGCGCGGCCAGTTCAGGTTCAATAAGATCTGCAGGCCGGCAGGTTATAGGTTGCTCATCACCCAGCACCTTATCCATTATAGCCTTATTAATAGGGGTCGGTGAGCGTCCGTACATACCCCTCACATATTCTCTAACTTCTTTTGGAATGACCTTATACCTCTCCCCCATCAGTACATTCATGACCGCCTGGGTGCCCACTATCTGACTTGTAGGTGTGACCAATGGCGGATATCCCAGGTCTTCCCTTACCCGTGGCATCTCTATCAGTACATCATCAAATTTGTCCATTGCATTTTGCTCTTTCAACTGGGATACCAGATTGGAAAGCATCCCGCCAGGCACCTGGTAGACCAGGACACTGGTATCAGTTTTCTCAGAAATGGGGTCAAGGATACCACGGTATTTTTCCTTAATCTCTTCAAAATATTTTTTAATCTCAATTAGGTGGACAAGGTCCAGGCCTGTATCCCATTTGGTTCCTTTCAGTCCAGCCACAACGGTTTCGGTGGGAGGCTGGGACGTACCCCCGGCAAATGGTGAAAATGCCGTGTCCAGGATGTCCACACCTGCATTACAGGCCGCCATGTAGCTCATGAGAGCCATGCCGCTGGTACTGTGTGAATGCAGGTCAACAGGCAGTCCGATCTCTTTTTTCAAGGATTTAATAAGAGTATAGGCATCCATAGGTGCAATAAGGCCTGCCATGTCCTTGATGCAAATAGAATCACATTCCAGCGATGCCAGTTCATGAGCAAATTCTACGAAGCTTTCGGTATTGTGTACCGGACTGGTAGTATAGCTGATAGTACCCTGCACGTGTGCACCGCATTTCTTTGCTGTTTTAATAGATACTTCCATGTTCCTGATATCATTCACTGCATCAAATATCCTGAAAACACCGATACCGTTCTCGGCAGCCTTTTCCACAAATTTGATTACAACATCATCGGCATAATGACGATATCCCACAAGGTTCTGTCCCCGTAAAAGCATCTGGAGGGGGGTATTTGTGACTGTTTCTTTCAAACTTTTTAACCGCTCCCAGGGGTCCTCGTTCAGGAACCTGATACATGAATCAAAGGTGGCACCGCCCCATACCTCGAGAGAGAAAAAACCCGCGCCGTCCAGTTTTTCAGCAATAGGGAGCATATCTCTTGTTCGCATCCTGGTTGCGATGAGGGACTGATGTGCATCCCGTAGGGTTGTATCTGTTATTTTAACTTGCGTCATTGTCTTATCCTCGACATAATATGGTATTAATCCATCGATTGTAACAGCCCGTAATACTCAGCATTCAAATCTGCTATGGCCTGAATCTTCGTAATCTCTTCAGCCCCTCCTTCCATTTGAAACAGATGTTTGAACCTGCTCTGGGCTTTAAGGTAGTCTTCTACAGGTCTGTGATTATTAATCTTTTTTACGGTCTCTATCTTACCGTCGAACATTTCATGTTCAGTCATATAATCCATGATGTATGTTACTGCAGCCACGTTATGGCCTATACAGATCACAACGGGTTTAGACGTGTCGATACTTCCAATTCCAACATCCACCAGTGGCGTATCCGCTTCAGCCCTTGGCATCGGGTAGCATGACATCTGTGCTACGTCAGAAACCTCCATGGCAACATGGTCAATCATGCCAGCATGCAATGATTTTGATTCAAAACCGATGGCTGCACCTTCCTGTCCTGTATGTAGGGTGGCAAGGAAGGTCGTGATCTGTTCTTCAACATAATTCATCACAGATTCAAGGTCGCCAATGGTTTGTGGTTTGATGCCGGTGACGGTCTGGATGACCGGAGTCTTAAGGTTAGATGTCCCTACATCTATCGGGTGGTCCGATCCATATTTTTCAATAAGATGATGAAGAAGGTGTCGGCCATGCGCCGAATGGGCTGAAGCGCCCATAAGACATGATTGTAAGAACAATTTAGCCTGTTGGGTTGCCAGATCTATACCGCAGGCGCCTTCAATATTGTCAGTGAGGTCACATGGTCCAAAAGTGCACATTGTACACATGTCCTCAGTAGGAGTATACATGGGGGGATATCGTTCAAGAAGTTTGAAATCCCAGTCCTGCAACCTGGATATGCCTGGCATAGGTATAGGCCCTATGTTTTTGGGAACTGATTCTTTTGATTTATCCCTATCTTCTACCTCATCATTAAATGATTCAAGTGTATTAACAACCTTTCCGATAGTGATCTGAACGTTTTCCAGTTCTGCAATGGTAAAATTTCCTGCTTTCAGTATTTTTCACACCTGTAGGCTCGATGACTTGTGTGCCATACTAAAACAAACATATTTAAATAACTTGTCATAATTTGTCATAATAATTATCAGATGGACTCAGTTTTATTCATGAAAAAAGCTATACTTCATGATTTCTTTGACCATATGATTGCGCAGATCAACACGGCGAGGGGTCAATAATGCCAAAACGAACAGATATTGAGACAATTATGATAATTGGTGCAGGTCCCATTATAGGACAGGTATGCGAGTACGATTATTCGGGTAGCCAGGCATGTAAATCCCTTCATGAAAAAGGATATCTGATCGTACTGGTCAACTCAAACCCGGCGACCATCATGACCGAACCTGAACTGTCGGATCGTACCTATATTGAGCCGCTCACACATGATGTGGCAGAGAGGATAATTGAAAAAGAACGTCCCTGTGCATTGCTTCCTACTCTTGGAGGTCAAACTTCCATTTCGATGTGAAGCCGCTGCAAGAATATTAGGTGAATTTAATGTTGTTACAAAATCCACAAAAACAATATCCCAAAATAAGTGAGAACGCATGGATATCCGAAACCGCTGTCATAGTGGGGGACGTAACCATCGCAGATGATGTGTTCGTGGCACCGAATGCAGTTATCAGGGCAGATGAGCCGGGTTCGTCCATTGTTATCGAAAGAGGCAGTAATATTCAGGATAATGTGGTAATTCATGCTCTTTCAAATTCTCAAGTGATGATAGGCAGCAACACGTCCCTTGCTCACGGGTGCATTGTGCACGGACCTTGTCGAATAGGTGATGGGTGTTTTGTAGGGTTTGGGGCCGTTGTATTTGACTGCATCATTGGGAATGACTCTTTGTTTCTTCACAACGCCACAGTCCAGGGGGTTGAAATCCCATCCGGTAAAGTGGTGCAGGATGGGATGACTATCACAAAACAGGAAGATGTAGGGGGGCTTATGGATATAACGCAGGACCTGGCTGAATTTAAAAAAGGGGTTGTTGAAACCAATATTGGTCTTGTAAAAGATTATAGAAAACTTGCAGGATAAGTATGATGAACGAGATAACAAGTAAATATATTCGTGAGATGATCGATGGGTATGATAAAGATAAACTGACGATTGCTACTGTCTGCTCCCACACAAGCCTTCAGATATTTAATGGTGCGAAAAAATATGGGGTCAGGAGTCTTGGAAATATGCCACATAATCAGGGGGTACGAACCGGGTGTGTCTGAGCTGATATCAGATGTTACCAGTTCCCTTAGCGGGTACGATATCATCGAGGATGATTTCCCTGAAAGGATGTATGGAAAAATGATTCAGGATGTTATTATGGAGTTAAGGATGGAGAAAGGCATGACACTCCTTACAGTGAACCGGAATATGGAAAATATAGTAAATCCACTACTGGATATGATTATTGAAGAAGGGGATAAGATGGTTGTGCTGGCCGGTACCGCATGACAACTTTTAAGTAGATATTGTGAAGTAGTAAAGTTATGCCATGTATTACATTGTCATAAGGTAAAGTTGCCATCCGGCTAAGTAGTACCATACTGACTGGGAACCACTGAACCGGATGATGTCTACATGTTTGCTATCAATGTCCTTCGCTTGTTGCTTCGGTTTCAGTTGATGTATTTGTTTCTTCGTCAGTTTCAGTTGATGTATTTGTTTCTTCATCTGCTTCTGCTTCAGTTTCTTCATCTGCTCCTGTCTCTTCAACACAACCCGAAAACATCGTCATCAGTGCAACTGCTATGATTGCTATCAACAATACCAATTTTTTTCTACCCATATCTTGTCACCTCCTTTTATTTATCTGATTAAAGATCAAGCAAAACCTGTATAGAATTTAATATTTTATATATATTGCCTTATGTTTTCATAGTAACGTTCATGGGAAGCGATCAAGCTGGCTTTATCATACGTTGAAATCAAACAACCAGAGCGACTTGGACAAGGGAAGTGATATGCTGCCTGCACCATCACTTCATTGCCAAAAGTCAAAAATCCCCACGAAATAAGCCCAATTAAGCTTTTAAATTTGAAACAAAGGAATATATGGTTCTTCGCTATTTCATGTGGGTAATATAATCCACGATACAAAAGAAATAATTCATAAGAGGAGCGTATTGAACATAAAAATTTGCGTAGATAGCGAAATCTTCAAGACTTCATCGTTAAGAAATATCTTTGAAATGATATGTTAATCATATCTTCCCATACTAAACAGCGAAGAGCCAGAAATGTATTGCCGATTTTGTTAGCACCAATCCAGATAATAAAAGTTGAATGAGGATCAGAATGAAAATACTAAAAGAAGAGGCTGGTCGTTTCCCTTTTGGGATGTGGATTGCAATTGCAGCTATTTTGGCCATTTTTCTATGGACGATACCTTCGCTGTTGGGAATTATTGGTTTGTGGGAAAATCGTGAATACTTTAATGAATAATAAGAATAAATCGAAAGAAATAAAATCAAAACGGGGATTTAATGCTTGAACCGACATTGATAACATGGATACTCATCATATTCGGATTGGTTTTCATCTTTCTGCCCATGCTGATTGTACAGCTCCTGATGGTGCTGCGGCCCCATAGCCAGAAAACCCGGAATCTCATTATCGGAAAAGGAGAAGATTGGCGGGATAAGACTCACTTTCGCATATCTTTTGGTGCCGGTTGGGCTGACCTGGTGATCTGGCTGCCACTACTGTTAACCGGGAGTGCAGGCGTAATAATGGGTCAGGTCTGGGGTTATATATTATGGGCTGCATCGGGAACCATTTCGATGTACATCAACATTATCCTATGGTTCTCAGAGCGCGAGTATGTCTACCCGGCTTACGGACCTCTAGTTTACTATACTTATTTCTGGGGTTTCTTCGTGTACTGGGGGATGGCTGTTGTGATATATTCTGTGATGCGGTTGGCAGGGGTGACGTTATGATGAAAATACTTGATATAAAATTAAATCCCTGAAGATCGTATTTTATGCAGAATAAACAAACAGGTTGACTTTTCCTTCGTGAATTAAGCCTGTAAAGACCTTTATTCGCAAAATCAAGGTCTACCTGTGAAAAACTTACCCAAAATGAAGTTCCCCACAGCAGAGTTGTGGGGCAATCCCGTGTCCCAGGCTACTGAGGTTGCACTGACAATGGCTTGTCCCAACCACAGCAGAGCTGTGGAGTATAACGATTAAGATTAATGTTTGCACTTATGTCATGTATTTACCCTGTCAGTTCCCGAAGCCGCTCATCAGTCAGTGGCTTTGGTTCACAGGCCGTATCCCGCTCCATGATGACCTTTGCAAGTTTACGGTACACACCGGATATGTCACAATCAGGCTCCTTCTCGATTACAGAATAACCTGCCCTCTCACAGGTCTGTACTACATCAACCTTTGGAATGAAAGCCAGCAGTTCACTTCCCAGTTCATCAGCAAAAGCCCTGACAATATCCTCTTCGTTTTCTACAATGCGGCTGTTGCATATTACACCACTCAAAGGATTGCCCAATCTGGCAAACCCCTTACAGATATTATTAGCTGCATACAGGGGCATATATTCGCCTGATGTTAGCACATAGGTCTCGCTGACCAGCCCCTTGCGAATGGGCGCAGCGAACCCGCCGCACACAATATCCCCAGGTACATCGTAGATGATAAGGTCGCTGTCCTGCATAACCGTAGAAATCTTTTGCAGCATCTTGATGGCTACAATAATACCCCTGCCAGCACAGCCTATACCTGGTTCCGGTCCGCCCACTTCCACACATCGAACTCCTTTATATCCTTCAAAGACCACCTCATCTTCAGTGATTTCCATACCCTGCTGCATCAGTTCCATGATCGTGGGTATGCGATGTCCACCCAGCAGGGTGATGGAAGAATCGCTCTTTGGGTCGCATCCGATAATGGTGACCTGGTACCCCTCATCAGCACAGGCGGCAGCTACATTGGACGCAGTACTGCTCTTACCGATACCGCCCTTTCCATAGATGGCTATCTGTTTCACTCTTTTTCCTCCTGTACCAGCTGGCGCAGTGTGGCACCGAACTCGGATTCTATGATATTGCTGACACCCAGGGTCTTGGGATGCAGGTCGATCTCCACCACTACAAATTCATGTCCCATTTCCTTTAGCGGCAACACCTGTCTGGGCCCGTTGGTCACTGAGATGACCTCCATACCCTGCATGTTGTCCATGGAAATTGCATGGGGTACGCCCGTAATAACTGCAAAATCGAAATCTGGATATTTTTCTGCAAGCAACCGATTCACAGTCTCGCCGGTTATAGGGTACTCATCCAGCCCGCCAATAATCTCGTTTACTTCAACACCCATCACCTCCAGGTCGCGGTTGATGTTGCGGGCATGGTCCCTGACCCTGTCCAATCCCATGTTCTCATCCAGGTTTGCCATATTGATTATTTCTGATGTTGAACCCAGTTCCCAGGCCGCTTGGTTCACCGCTACATTGATATCGGCGAACATGTACCCCGTCTCCTTTTTGGCATTCATGATATTGATGCACCGCTTTCCTTCCTTAAGCAACTGGATAATACGCTTTGCAACCGTATACTTGGTATCGCCCCGGCTGGGTTCCAGGTATGCTTTACTTGCAGCACCATGCCGTTTCTCGACCTCGGTTGCTTCTTTTAGCAGTACTTTCTGGCGCTGGAATTCCTCATCACTGAGTATACCGACAGCCAAAGCTGATTCCAGTGTAATGATAACACCCTTGGTATTGTTGGGGTAGCCTGCATGTACTTCCACTTCGAGTACAGGCATGTCAGGATTTACTTCGAGCACTGCCTCATGCAATTCTTCGCCAATTATCATGCTTGCACAGGTTCCCACAATACCTATCCGTTTCGGGTTGAACATCTCAATGACCTGCCTCAACAGGTTAACCAGTTGTTCATGTCCTCCGAACACGAAACCGGACTCGTCAAGGGCAGTAGTCACTACTCGCAGGCCATCTTCTTCCAGGAGCCTGGCATGCTTGAAACTGCAACCAGGCGGGCCGTGGAGTATAACCACATCCACATCAAGGTCGCGCAAGGTATACAAGGCTGCCACGATGGAACTTGGTCTCGGGTGCAGAATTGTGGGTTCTTTGGTTAAGGGTACAGGGCTCATTATTATTTCCTCTTTTATCTAAAGCATTTTACACATGAAATTATAATATCATCTTCGCTAGTCAGTGATTCAGCCACCTCGATGGCATTGTTAAGGCTGTCTGCAGTCCGGATGTTCTCTCCTTGAATGGATTTCATCCGTTCGCCAACCAGTATTATGTTATCAAGTTCGTCTCCTCTTTCGTCAACAAAAGTACCAGCATCTGTGGGGTCAAGCCCTTCGCAGACCTGCTTAGCTTCTTCACCGAGGATAAGCACTTTGCGGTCATGGTTCGAAGCCAGGTCATTCGAAAAATCCAGGGCCTGCCGAACTGACCTGATATTCATGCCTGAGTTTGAGTTATCCACCAACTTGCGTCCCGCCCATTCCATTACCCGCATCCTGCCGTGCACTCCCGCAAAATCCACCAGCGCGGATTCTATCTTTGCGTTATCCACTTCCAGGATTCTGGCAGCTGCGACTGCACATACGATGGCAATAGAATAAGATTCAGCATCATAACCGGCATTGGGAGTGAAACTGACGGTTCCACTGCCGTTAAACTTAACTGTCCAGATGTTTCTGTCGGAGCGCTCCAGATACACATCTGCATTCGTGCTATCACTAAAGGTAATGATATTCACATTTTTCGGGGGGTTCAGGGGGCCTGCTGAGGCATTCACCAGCAGGGTGCTGCCCGGTCTTGCCAGTTCAACTATCTGCAATTTGGCAGCAGTGGACGTGCTGCTGCCATTTGCTATGGTGTACTCGTTGTCCAGACTTGTGATGATACCAACATCTGCCATCCCCGTACCTCCAAGTGACACCTCAAAGATGTACAGGTCGGCTTCAATGCCTGTGCTGTGTTCCAGTGCTTCAAGAATGCTGCTCGGAGTTATGCTCAGGCCGTGATGCAACTTTGATGGAACGCCTTTTACCCAGTGTTCCACGCCACGGCTGGTGTGGGAGACCACTGACATGCTGCGCGATGTCATATCTGCTAATAGTGTTGCGGTACTGGTCTTGGCACTGGTTCCTGTTATTTCAAAGATGCGGGCATTGGTGTTGAAACCTGATAGCAGTTCACCCACTGCCTGGTGATGCGTGATAATGGTATGCTCACCGGCACTGGGTATGAATGCGGGGTCAATGTGCACTGGCGCCACTATCAGGTCAGTATTATTTTTTGTATTAATTTCAGTATTATTATCTGGTTTTCTGGCAATATTTATTCCAGAACGTTCGAGCCTGACCAGCACATTGTCATCAACGGTGCCGTATACATCAACGGCTGTAACGCTGCGTGCATATTTTGCAATGTGCTGTGCCAGGAGAATGCCGCCGTGGGTCAAATCCAGCACGGTGACATCTTTGTCATCGAACAACATGGTTTTAATCCAGTGCTTCCAGTGCTCTCTTGTATGCTAATTCTGCTATCAGCTGGTGGGCACCCAGGGGCTCGGCGTATATTAGGGTTACATCATTACCATTGAGCTGGATAGTGGTCTTGCGGTCTTCCCGACTGATACCAAGTATCTGGGGAATATCTTCTGTGGTATGCACACCGTGCGCCAGGAATATGGGTACGGCTACGATGGTGGATACTCCGGTACCCTCGAAGGCTTTCAGTCCTTCATCCATGGTGGGGCCGTTCATATTCATGAATCCGGTCCTGACAACTGTATTTTCATATTTCTCAGCTATAAGGTTGGCAACTCCGGTTACCACTTCTTTGTTGTGTGGGAGCTTGCTTCCATGTCCAAGCGCCAGTATTCCAATTTTGTCTGTCATATAATACCTCGTAAACAGGTTAATTTTTATTTGAGTAATACTATTTATATGTAAAGTATTACTGGGATTGACTATTGTAATTTTAATCAAATATAATGGTTTTGTATTAAAAAAGACAATCTTAAAATATTATTAGCTAATCGTTGACAATTCAAATTGATTAATTTCAAAGGGTAGAGAATATGGAAGACCATGTAAGGGTATCGGATATAAGCAATTACCTCAAATGTCCACGTAAGGTTTATTATAATTACCAGGGACATGAACCCATCAGAACCGTCACCCCTTCCTACGTGGCCGCTCTAATAATAAAGGAAATGGCACAGGACTATGCAGACGTGGTCACTTCCGAAGATATGGTTTTATCTTTGCAGTCACTGCTGGAAATGTCTGCACAGCAGATAACCATAATATACCGCGATGAACTTTCCGACATTGATCCTGAAATAATATCCTGTGCAACATCAGAAGTACGCTCACATCTTGATGAAGTCATGAACGGCATACAGGCATCCATGCAGGTACTTGGGATTGACAGGCTGCTGGATATTTTCACTTCAATAGATGTTGAATCAGTACTGTATTCTGAAAAATTGAGCCTCTCAGGTAGTCCTGATAGGCTGTTGATGCTGGACGGCTGTTTGACCCCGTCTGTAATTCGCACGGGTAAGGCTCCTCTTAGCGGTGTATGGAAAAATGACCGGCTCCGGCTTACTGCTTTGTCCATTTTGCTTGAGGATAAACATGACAGCTCGGTTATGAAAGGTGTGGTGGAATACGGCAGGTATGGTATTGTGCGCGAGGTGCTAATTAGACGTTCAGACAGGAGAAAAGTGCTGACTCTTGCAGGAAGAGTCAAGAAAATAAGGGACGGCAGGCTGCCGGACAGGCCAGATGACGCACCATGCGACTACTGCGGGCACGTTGAACACTGCCAGGTCACACAGACCCTGGCATCCCGGTTCTTTTAAGGTAAATGGGTGATATTAAAATAGATTTAAGTACAGTAAGTGACCGTAAGGTATTTAAGTAAAAAATGACAAACATTGTTCGTACTATACCGAACAAAACGAATTCAAATATGTGATACTATGATTGAAGTAACAGAATTAGCAGCAGGAGAACTGAAAAATCTCCTGGAACAGGAAAATAAACAAGAGCATGCACTGCGTATTTTTATAGCAGGTATGGGATGCAGCGGTCTCAGTTACGGAATGACCCTGGATGACACAAAAAAAGATGATGACCTGGAAACGACCAGCAATGGTGTAAGGTTATTGATGACATCAGAGATTCAGGAATCACTGGATGGCGCAGAGATTGATTATATTGACAATGAACAAGGCAAAGGTTTTGTAATCAACAATCCCAATGCACCCAAGTGCGGTTCAGGCTGTTCCTGTTAAGTATATTTTTTTTGCAGCTTTTTTAGCTGCAATCATCTTTTTTTCAACGAATAGGAATGTGTAAAATCGTATTGTTTACTGCTGGATGAATCAGTATAATACAAAATCGATAATTTGATCTCATTGGCTTTCTGCAGTGGTTCAAAACCACTGGTCAAGGGTCTGCTGCCCTGCATCAGAAGCTTCTATCAACCGGTTTACTGCCCCCTTCACCCTTGCTTCTGAAAAATCATGTTTACGGCATAGAAAATCAGTAATCTCCGACTCCTTCGTGGACTTCCAGAATATCTCATAATCCGAGGTGACTTCAGGATAAAGAAAAAGGTCTTTAATTTCCTGCAAGTTCTCAATACCAACCCCTTTCTCAGTAAGCACAGTCTCAATACCACCATACTGCTTAATCAATTTCAGTGCTGTTTTGGGCCCCACACGTTTTAAGCCAGTATTGTAGTCAGTACCTACCAAAATGGCAATATCTATCAATTGTTCCTGGGTTATACTGCTGGCATTAAGCCCCTCTGCCAGATTGATGATCTCAGGTTTCACATCAATATAGATATTCTTGCGGGGCAGTTTCCGCTTACCAGTAACGGTCAGGTTACGCACCACAATGAGTGCACCAAATAATAGTGAATCATAGTCTTGTGATGCAGCGAAGTCAGCATCTCCTGAAAGCACCATGTGGGCAGCCTGTGCCTCACCTTCTGATGGTGCCTGCACTACTGGCACCCCCATATACCCCAGCAGCGTTTTTGCATCCTCGACCATGCTCCCTTTAAGGTGTGATGAGGCCTGGGCGTGTACGAAAGCCTTCTCTTCCTCGCCTTCGGCAATGGCATCCTGCCAGCGCTGCATGGCTTTATTCCGTGTCTCATTTCTGGCTTCCAGTGTCCGTGCCTTGAAGCTGGGCGGCTTGCCGTCAAACACAAATACTGGTTTGATACCTGCTTCTATCAGGTTGGTGGTACGGTACAAAAAGCCAGACAGGTGTGACGTTACCTCACCCTTTGAATTCTTAAGAGGTGTACCGTCACGCTGTCGAATTATACTTAAAAACTGATACAAGGTATTATAAGCATCCACTGCCACGACCTTTCCAGCAAGGTCGCTTATCTCGACCTCGTGCTTTTCGAAAATATCACCTAGTTCAACACCCATGATTAATGCCTCCTACACATTACACATTGGTAAAATTGGTTACCTCATTCCTCTGGTCAATGATGGCCTTATACAGGGTTTCCTTGCTAAGGCGATCCGGGTGATAGTATCTCCCGCCTTGTGCATGAATGACTGCAGCCCGGATGGTGGGATCAATGACAATATCTGACACTTCTCCATCTGGCATTTTGGATTTCACATATCGTCCACGTTTGCCCTTGGTCAATACTTCAGCCCGTATGTCACTCTTCTGTTGACATACTGCAGGTTTTTTATTAATTCCACTGCCAAAATCGCTGAGGATTGTCATGGCATACTTCCAAAATATCTTATACTGTCTACTACCCGGTCTTCTGTTGCACCCACGGGAAGGTCGACCACTTTCATGGGACGTTTCTCATTAGTAATGCTGTCCGTCATCATTGAATTCATTTTAATAACGTATATTTATATCTACATATCTGTCTATTTTTTCACAAATATTTCATGGTATTTATCTTAATCATATACCCCACAGCTCTGCTTTTGGGATTTAAAAGCTAAAAATCAATCGAAAACATTATTAATAAGTATTGCCAATTAGTAACTAATGGGGCAATAACGGCATCGTATCCATCCCCTCCGATCCGTCAAGCCCCATCTACTCTTCATTTCTTTATTTTACCTTACACTGGTGCCGTTCTCAACATTACTTTCAGGATGCAATAGTACTGCTCCATCTTCATCGGCAGCCATGATCATCCCATTGGATTCTACACCGAATAGTTTAGCAGGTTTCATGTTGGCCAACACCACCACCTGTTTGTCCATTAGTTCTTCTGGTTCGTGTGTTTGGGCAATACCTGCCACTACCTGTCTTGGTTCTGGTTCACCGATATCGACTTGAAGTTTTAACAATTTATCCGAACCTTTAATATTCTCTGCCAGTACCACAGTACCAATTCGAATGTCCATGGTTTTAAAATCCTCAAATGTGATTTCCTGAACCTGTGGCGGTGCGGAAGTAGTATTTTCTTCTTTTGCCTTAGCTTCTGCAACCCTTTTGTTCATTATTTTTTCCATCTCCTCTATCTTTTTATCATCAATCTTATTGAATAGTATAGCAGGTTTTGGCAGCGCTCTGCCTGATTCAAGTTCTACCAATGCCTCATTATAGGTCATCTTACTGACATCATTTTCCAGACCCAGTTGTTCCCATGCTTCTTTCATCTTTGCCGGTATCACTGGTTCACAAAGCAGTACCAGTGCCTTTGCAATCTGGAGGCATTCCTTGACTACCTTTTTACACGTATCAGGGTCTTGTTTTATCATGTGCCATGGTTCGTTTGACTGGAAATGGGTGTTGCCAAAAGCAGAAAGGCTCATTATTGTATCAATGGCCTTTTTGAACTCATATTCGTCCATGGCTTCAGTCACATTCTTGATAGTTTCGTTTATTACAGCCAGAACGTCAGGGGAAACCTGTCCTTCGGGCACCACTCCAAAGTTCTTATTGGCAAAATGTAGTGTACGGTGCATGAAATTACCAAGTGAACCAACCAGTTCGTTGTTCACTTTTTCCTGGAACACGGTCCATGAAAAATTTAATTCCTTAGTATGCGAGGTGTAACTGGCAAGATAATATCGCAATAGGTCAGGATGAAAACCGTGGTCAAGATAATCATCATTCACCCATACCACATACCCCCGGCTCTTGCTGAAGGTCTTGTCTTCAATCTTCACCATACCTGAAGCTATTACAGCCCATGGGAGTGAATACCCTGCACCCTTTAACATCGCGGGCCAAAATATACAATGATGGTATGCTATGTCCAGGCCGATAAAGTGAATGATGCGGGAGTCGTCCTGCCATATCTGTTGCCAGTTTAATCCGGCATTGTTGCAATACTCTTCTGTGAACGAGATGTAGCCGATTGGGGCATCCACCCATACATACACCACAAGATTGTCATGTCCGGGAAACCTCACCCCCCATTCAAGATTGCGGGTGATACACCAGTCTTTTAGTTCATTTTGTACCCATTCCCTGGCATAGTTGCGGG
>JAGLRT010000146.1 GCA_023136155.1 Methanosarcinales archaeon | reverse complement strand
CAGGAAATCCTTGAATGATGACAACTTGAAAAAGAAGTGCTCTTGTTCCCGATATTCTGCATTGCTACCGCATATTTTGCAGATTGGTTTAAGGATTTCTCCTGGTTCCAGGTGCCTGCCGCAACCCTGGTCGCATTCATCGCCCCTGGCCTGCGATTCACAGTAGGGGCAGATGCCTTCCACATACCTGTCAGGTAAGGACCGTTCGCAGTGAGGGCAGTAAGCAAGGTCTATTTTCTTTGGATATACATAATTATTCTCAATGAGCTTGTTCACTATCTCATTGGTACGGTTATGGTTTACCGGGTCGTTTGTGCTGCCAAAAAAGTCAAACTTTATCCCCAGGTTCTTGAAAACTTCGTCAAAGTGATGGTGATATTGTTCTATGAATTTTTCAGGTGTTGAACCCATTTGCTCGGCACTGACCACTATGGGTGTGCCGTGGGTATCTGAACCGCAAACAAATGTTGCTTCCTGACCCTGTTTGTGTAGTGACCTGACAAATATGTCTGCAGGTATATATGTGCGCAGGTGCCCTATGTGGCACTTGCCGTTAGCATAAGGCAGTCCACACGTGACCAGTACAGGTTTATTACTTGGGAAATTTGACATTAAATTGTTATCCTCCAGTATTGTAATCGTATGATTGTATGATTAATTACAGTTAATGTGATATGATGCACAAGAATAGGTGTTGGCTATAAAATATGTTTCCATGTTTGCTGATGGAAAATAAGATAAAGCAATGAGTCGATGATGTACGCGAAGGTAGACTGATGCTGACTAAACGAATTATACCCTGTCTGGATGTGACCCTTGATGAGGCGGGAGGCTGCGTGGTCAAGGGAATTGAATTCGAAGATTTGCGGCGTGCAGGTGACCCGGTTGAGCTTGCAAAAGAGTATAATCGGCAAGGTGCTGATGAACTGGTTTTCCTGGACATTACAGCATCTCACGAAGGCCGTACTACTATGATAGATGTGATTGAGCGGACAGCTGATGAGGTGTTCATCCCTTTGACTGTTGGCGGGGGCATCAACTCGATTCAGGATATCAAAACTACACTTCGCTCTGGTGCCGATAAAGTTTCCATAAACACATCGGCTGTAAAACGTCCGGCCCTGATAAGTGAATCTGCGAAGATTTTCGGCTCCCAGTGTATTTTGACTGCCATTGACTGCCGTCGTAATATGGATGTAAAGGATAACCAGGATAAGACTATCATATCGTTGGAGGACGGCACTCCTGCCTGGTATGAGGTGGTAATATACGGTGGGCGCACCCCGACTGGCATTGATGCGGTCCTGTGGGCTAAGCAGGCAGAGGAGCTGGGTGCGGGTGAGATATTATTAACAAGCATGGATCGCGATGGTACCTATGACGGGTATGACATCCCAATCACTAGAGCCATTTCGGATGCTGTGGATATACCGGTGATAGCTTCGGGGGGTGCTTCCGGGCCTGAGCATATGTACGATGCTTTTGTAGAAGGACATGCTGATTCGGCATTGGCGGCAAGTATTTTTCATTTCGGCGAATATACTGTGGAATCTGTGAAAGAATATTTGAATGTACGGGGCCTACCTGTCAGGTCGATACGTTAGGCAGGGGTATGAAATCAGAGCATCAATTCGACAATATGTGTACTCAATTTCGTTAGTCACAATGGAGCCGTTTGCTTGTTTTGGCAAATAATTGACCGCAAAAGACTTAAAAGGGTAATCACTTATAGAACACTTATAATCCATGTTATGACGGGATTACGAGGGTGATGAAAACACCGGCGGCAATTGTCGAACTATATCGGTTTGCAATGATGCAGGTGGAAAATGACTCAGATAGGGCGCTAATGGCGGTTCTATCAGCAACATACGATTATCACTCATACGATGAAATCCGCTTTGGCGGGTGGATATCTAATAAGATTAATTCGGAGGAAAAGAAATGAATAAAAAAATAAACGCAGTATTAATATCTGCGCTCATGGTGCTGACCATGTTTGCAGCATTGGTGCCTTCTGCATCAGCTGTGGAAGAAGTATCAGCTCCATATGAGTTCTTAGGTGCTGTTAACGGGACTCCAGCAGCTGGTGAGCACTTTAATGTAACTGCAAATTCAAGAGACAATCCAAGTTTATTATACTATGATTTGGATGACGAAGATGGTAATGAAACACTAGATTTCTTTACACTCTCAGGCGATAGCGATACAATTGGTGACGAAAATCTGACTTACACCACAACGTTCTGGACAGACGGTTCATTTGAATACGTTTCCTGGCTGGGCGATAAGTACCGAGTCGCTGAAAGAGGCGGTGGTGAATGGGTAATCAGTGAAGAACTTGTTGATGAGGACGAAGATGATGACCATTTACTCAGGGTCGGCGAGAGTCTGAATTTGGCTGAAGGCTTTGCTATCACAGCTCTTGAGATTGATGTTGAAGGCGATGAAGCATGGCTATCTTTAACCAAAGATGGTGAAGAGATAGATAGTGAAGTGGTATCGGCGGTAACTGGAACTTCCCGCTTCGTTTATGAAGATGACTTTGACGAGGCCGACGATGTAGAGATTATGAACTTTACGGTGGAAACTGTGTTTGCCGGAATGAACTCAAACCTCATTAAGATCAATAGTATATCTTTGATTTCAATGGATCTCTTAGAGGTTGAATCTGGCGATGACGAACCATTTGGTGACTATAGAACAACAATAACAGATACTGTAATCACTATAAGGAACGATGATGATATATCCTTGAA
>JAGLRT010000145.1 GCA_023136155.1 Methanosarcinales archaeon | reverse complement strand
CTCTACCTGAGAATCTTTGCAACTGAATCAATAGCCGTACTTGTCGAGGGCGGAGATGTAACAAGACCTGAGGTACTAAAAGCAATTGACAGGCTTCACCAGCAAGTAAATACCATACCCGGAGTAGTTGGAATCGCCAGTGCTGCATCGGTTATCAAGGATACTAATTACCAGATGACAGGCCAGCAAATAATACCTGACAGTCAGGGAGAGATACAATCCATTATAGCAAGCCGGTCATCCGATATCAGTATGCTTATCCCTGACGAAACTCATACCATAATCTGGGTGGAAATGGCAGGTGACTCCACTGACAACGAAAAGATAGAAATACTGCGCGAAACCGAAAGGGTAGTTACTCAATCCAATTTTCCACCATCATATGGTGTCATCGTAACCGGAGATCCCGCATTCATGATAGCCATGAACAATGAGATGACTACAAGCATGATTCCCCTGCTCATGATATCTGCAGCATTCATGATAGTAGTGCTGTATCTGGTATTCAGGCATGTTCGCTGGAACCTCCTTCCCCTCCCCATCGTACTCCTTGGAATTATCTATACCTTTGGAGCCATGGGATATCTGGGAATCCCCCTCAGCATGGTGTCCATGTCGGCATTTCCCATACTTATCGGGCTTGGTATAGATTACGCTATCCAGTTCCATAACCGTATAGAAGAAGAACTGGAACGGGGCGAAGATGAAGCACAAGCGGTTATCGAGACAATTAAACACACCGGTCCGGCAGTGCTTATCGCACTGACAATTACAGGACTTGGCTTCTTTTCACTTTTTACCTCATCTGTTCCCATGATACAGGATTTCGGGAAACTGCTACTAATTGGCATAATCATGTGCTTTTTGTCATCACTGTTTGTGGGTGTGACAGTGATATACGGACTTGATATGCTTATAAAAAAGAAAAATAACAAAAATAGTCATAATAGCCACAATAGTAAATCTCTTAAAACAAAACATACGTCACTAATTTCAAGCCCTGACCCAAAGGATATCAAAATCGAACTGTTCCTGAAAAAGATTACTACACTTTCAGTAAACCACCCCATCTTTGTCCTGGGAATAGCAGGGTTGCTGTGTTTTTCCGGTCTTTATGCTGACTCATTCGTTCCCATCCAGACCGATGTTAAAACCTTTGTGCCCCAGGATATGCCCGCACTAATTGACCTGACCCATCTGGGCGATATCATAGGTGGGACCGATGCATTGAATATCATTATAAAAGTGGATGATTCGGCAGATCCTGAAGTGCTCAGGTGGATGGATGAATTCAGCGCACATGAAGTTGAAAGAAGGGCGCACATATACGATGCATCAAGCATTGTCCCTATAATTAAATCAATGAACGGGGGCATCATACCTGATAACAGCGCCGATATAGAACGATTGTACCAGCAAATACCTCAGATGCAAAAGGACAGGTACGTTCACGGCAGGAATATGCTTTTGATGGACTTTGGCATAGGCAATGCCATAAATGATATTGGCTTAAAAGGTGTAAGGGAATTAACAGATGTAGTACGTGAGGATATTGCATGGATGTCCCCGCCACCCGGTGTGGAAGTGACAATTACCGGTAATTCTGTGGTGTTCACTACAGTAATATGGTCGCTCACTACCGGCAGGGTCGCAATGACACTTACCGGGCTTATATTAGTGTTTTTCGGCTTGCTTGTTATATACAGGGATTGGGTCAAGGCTCTCACTCCAGTTATTACCATGTTCATGGTAATTGGATGGGCAGGTGGTATCATGTATTTCACTGGCATAGATTATACGCCCTTGACAGCCACCCTTGGTGCGCTTATACTGGGTGTGGGTTCGGAATATGCCGTACTGATGATGGAGAGGTACTATGAAGAACGGGATAAAGGCGTAAGCCCGGTTGATGCAATGCAGGCTGCAAGTTCCAAGATCGGAAAAGCAATTGTCGCATCCGGCCTGACTACGATCTTTGGTTTTTCCGCACTTATAGCATCGCCATTTTCCATGAACAGCAACTTTGGTCTCGTGACAGTTATTGACGTGGCATTGGCACTGCTTGCAACTTTTATAGTATTCCCTGCCGTTTTGGTGAAGCTGGATGAATGGCGGGAGAAGAGAAAGGCACTCCAGACTGTTAACGCAGTGACGAGGGATAGATTTATGTTCAATTCACCGGATGTGGATGCTCAATGAGTGTAGCAGGTAATCGTGCAGGTATAAGGAGAAGGTTATTATTTTCAGCATTTACAACAGTACTTGTTTTGTCTGTGTTAGCTGGCATTATGTTGCCGGCCGCTGCGGATAATGATAATACAGATAATACCGACAATACAGATAATACGGACCTGTTACTTCCCAATTACATCTTTTCCACGAACTATTATGATAGTTTCGGCACCCCTGACATATATGCCTCACTGCTGGGCGACCCAGAGTTTGAGAGGGGTGAGACCGTTAATCTGAATGTAAACCTTGTAAATAAAGGTCCTATCTACGGCTTCAAATACGACACCAGCGTGGGAACAGACAAAGGTGACCATTCACTCTCCCTGAAAGAACTGCAATATGAAATGCGTCGTACTACAGCGGTAGGAATTGATGCTGAACTAATCTCAGGCACACCATTCATAGAGGTAGAACCGGATAACAGTATCCAGACAATGGAATCACTTTTCCCAGGGGAAATTCCAGAACATCCTTTAACATTTACCATCACAATATCAAATAAGGCATCATCAGGCGTTTATTACATGCAGCTTCCCGTATCATACCAGTACCAGAGCCAGGTACGTATGACCACAAACAATGTGGTGCGCCTTGGTTTTACTGGTACTGACCACATTACCCATTACACCAATGCCAACAAGACCCTGCTCATTCCCATTTATGTAAAA
>JAGLRT010000144.1 GCA_023136155.1 Methanosarcinales archaeon | reverse complement strand
GGTCATGATAGGATATCCGATAACATCAAGATTCAGGTGGAAACCCTGCCACAAGTGTCCACGGCTGAAAAATTCAAGAACTTGCTATGGATAGGGGGCGTGGTTGTACTTTTAATAGTGATTGGTCTGGGTGTGCGCTCATATAAGAATAAGAAGGAATAGTGAAAAAAGTCGGGGGCTGGGCTTTGCAGGATTAAGTGTTTCCCCCCCCCCCCCTGATCCCCTTGTTTTACCCTAATTTCTTAACGTATAGGAAAGAATAAACGCAGTTATTTATCCAATACATCCCGCATAAGTTTTATAGAGCATAACTCGCCGCACATGCTGCAGGTTTCCACGTCCCTGCACCTGGAGTGTATCGCCATCGCCCTCTCAGGGTCTATGGCATGTTTAAATTGTCCTTCCCAGTCCAGATTACGCCGCACCCTTGCCATTTCATTATCCTGTGCCTGTGCACGCTGACGCTGTCCTGTCTTCACCATGTCAATGGCATGGGCGGCAATCTTTGTCACTACCGCCCCTTCCCTGATGTCCTCCACATTGGGTAATGCCAGGTGTTCAGCAGGTGTTGTCATACATAAAAAGTCAGCTCCTGCCATTCCTGCTACCGCCCCGCCCATGGCTGCTGTGATATGGTCATGTCCGGGTGCCAGGTCAGTGATTAGCGGGCCCAGGAGGTATAGCGGTGCGCCATCACAGATGTTCTTGATGGAACGTACAGCAGGTTCAATCTGGTCCAGCGGCACATGCCCGGGTCCTTCCACCATTGCCTGCACCCCAACGTCTCTTGACCTTTGCACCAGTTCGCCCAGGGTGATGACCTCTTCAAACATACAGCGGTCAGAAGCATCGGCAGTACATCCGGGCCGCATCCCGTCACCCAGGCTCAGGGTAACATCGTATTCCTTTACAATTTCCAGCAAATAGTCGAACTCGGTATAATAGGGATTCTCGCGGCCGTGGTGCAGCATCCATGCTGCCATGAAAGACCCACCCCGGCTGACTATATCCAGTATCCTGCCCTCTGCCATCAAATGTTCCACTGCCTTTGTGGTAACACCGGCATGTATAGTAACGAAATCCACCCCATCCTCAACGTGTCGCCGTAATGCATTGAACATATCGTCCGTGGTCATATCCAGCACTGATGAGCATGTGCTGGCTGCCTGATAGATGGGGACGGTGCCAATGGGGACTTCGATTTCTTTTATCAATCGCCGTCTCACACTATCAATATCGTCTCCTGTGGACAGGTCCATCACCGTATCGGCACCATATTGCACAGCGGTCCGGGCTTTGTTCATTTCTTCATGCACATCCTCATGTGCTTTCGAAGTGCCAAAATTGGCATTGACCTTTGTTGATATACATTCACCCACAGCTATTGGTCGGATGTGTTCCCGTATTACATTTCTGGGAATAACTGCCCTACCTTGTGCGATAAGCTTGATAAATCTTACAGGTTCCAGCCCTTCGGTGGAGGCAGCGGTCTTTATTGCAGGAGTAATATGCCCCTGTTTGGCATATTCCATAATTGTATTGGACATAATGGTTTATACCCCTTTGATTCAGGATAAAAGTTTGGTAAACTAAACGGTTAAGTTAATCTTTATGGAGCATTAAATTAAGTAGTCAAGATTATTGGAGGTCTTTTCATCGAAGCTGAATTAAAAAAGGATATCCTTGATAGAGAGGATGTCATTAAAGAAGTAAAATCAAAACAACTTTATGCAATTCTGGGTAGCGGCGGAATGGGTGTTGCGGTTGCAAAAGAATTAGAAGAGCAGGATATAAGTTTAATATTTGTTGAGAAGGACGCCAGTAAGGCTGAGACTTTGAAAGAGCAGGGTTATGATGTAGAAATTGGCGACATCAGCAATTATGAAACCATTAGTGCTCTGGACGTGTTGAATATTGATGTAGCATTCATATTGAGTTCGGATGATGAGGCAAACATCAAGGCACTAACACATTTGAAGAAATTGAAACAGGACATATATACTGTATCCAAGGTTAATGACCAGAATATTAAAGATCGAATGGAAGCTGCAGGTGTGGATTTAGCTGTATTGCCTACAAGGGCTGCTGCCAAGGCAGTGGTACAGGCAGTGGAAAAAGCAGCTATCCTTAAGAAAGCTCATGAACTCATGAGGGTCATTAAAGAAATGGATAAAGGGAAACTGGGTATAGTAGTACACAACAATCCGGATCCTGATGCAATATCTGGTGCAATGGCCTTAAAAGAGATTGCAAAAACCGTTGGTGTGGATTCAGAGATTATATATAACGGTTTGATTGGACACCAGGAAAATAAAGCTTTTGTAAACCTGCTGGATATTGATATTGAACGTATGACAGAATATAATCCGTCCAAGTTCTCAAACCTTGCCCTGTTTGAAAGTGCGATCCCAGGCGTGAATAATTTTTTACCTCCTGATGCGCAGGTTAACATTGTCATAGACCACCATCCTGTTGGTACAACCGAAGTGAAAGCAGATTTTATTGACATACAGCCGGAAATCGGGGCTAGTGCCACCATAATGACCACCTACTTAAAAGAACTGGGCACCAAGGTCAACAGTGAACTGGCAACAGCGTTGCTATACGGCATCAGGGTGGATACCCAGGAATTTAAGAAAAATACCACACAGTCTGACCTGAACGCAGCAGCTTTCCTGTATCCGTTGGTGGACCATGAGATATTGAGCAAGATAGAGACGCCATCCATGTCCACCGAGACCCTTGACATATTGGGGCATGCCATCAAGAACAGGCAGTTGACCGGTAGTTACCTTATATCCAATGTGGGGTCAGTCAGGGACCGGGATGCTCTTCCCCAGGCGGCAGATTATCTGCTGAATCTTGAAGGTGTGAGTACAACCATCATATTCGGACTGACCGAGGACACTATACACTTATCGGGCCGGAGTAAGGACGCAAGGGTCAATATAGGGGTGGTTATGCGTGAAGCATTCGGCGAAGAGTATGGTGGTGGACATGCAACGTCGGCTGGTGCACAGATACCGCTGGGTGTTTTTAGCGGTACAAAGGATAAGCATAATCTTATGAAACTGGTCGAAGAGGCTGTAGTAAAAAAACTATTTGAAGTTATAGGTGTAGATATGATTGAAAAGGAAACCGAAAAGGAAGAATGAATTCATTCTTCCTTCCTTTTTATGTTTTTATCTCATTGGTTTCATTTTTCAATCAAACGTCGCAACATTTTTTCAAACGATTCAAATTTAGCGGTTATAATATCTGCCGTCAATATACCCTGAGAAAAACTATAGATTATTGCGGTAATTGAAAGTATTGCAATAATCCCTACTATGAAAA
>JAGLRT010000143.1 GCA_023136155.1 Methanosarcinales archaeon | reverse complement strand
CCTCACATAAAACTTATGGGAGGAGTTATTATAGTCAAAAAACATTGTGCTGAAAAAGTGATTGATTTTCTAAAGGAATATGACGCAAAATTTTATATTCGAGAAATTATATTATTGCATGAAGATGAGGTTATTTTAGGGAATTTTCAAATCGAATAATTTTGTCCCAAGGCCCAAATACACGATAACTATAAATGTCATGACAGTATATAATTTTTATTGCAATTTTAAACGATTGCATATATGTTATGAAAGTTGACATTGATTTTAATTTTAATATTAAGGAGGTCATATTTAATGGATATTGTTGAAACTGTTAAGTTTCCTGCAAATGACGTTGAATGGATTCAGAAAATACTGATTGGTGGTCTGGTAATGCTAATACCAATCGTAAATTTCATTGCATTGGGATATTATATCAAAACTATGCGTGGAGGCATTGATGGCAAATCTAGCCTGCCTGAATGGGATGATTTTGGTAATCTATTTGTTAAAGGATTGTTTGTGGTCATTGTTGGATTTATTTATATGCTTATACCTTTGGCTGTAATGTTTCTATCAGTAGGTGGGGCTGCAATCTCAATTATCGCATCTATCGTATCTGGTGACTTTGCCTTTGCCAGTATAGGGACTGTTATCGGAGGTTACCTGTTCAGTTTGGTTCTGCTGTTTATTTTATTTCTGGTGTTACCGATGGCATTATCAATTTATGCTAAAGAAGATTCAGTGGGTGCTGTATTTAAGGTCGGAGAAATATTATCTCGGATAAAATCTGTTATTGGAGAATACATAATTGTAATAATTGTTTCATATGCATTAATGTTAATAGTAAGTTTATTTGCCTTAATTCCTTTCATAGGCTGGGTGATAATGATTTTTGCGCACTTTTATGTAGCTCTTGTAGTTGCAAATATGTTCGGGAAAGTCTACGCAGCATCAAGTGCATGATAAAATTTAAAATTCCCTGGTTTATTCCAGGGAAACTTTTTTCCTGAAAATTGTTAGTTGGCAGCAAGGTAATTGGAAATTAAATAACCCTGCCACAAAAATATGTTTGAAATATGTGCAATATTCAACTGGTATTGCAAATATAACTGCGTATAATATGAAAGCACCAATTATTGCTGATGCCTCACTTCCAGGAGTGAAAGCAGTACAACATCAATTAATTATCCCCCAAAAAACTTGAAATAACAACTATTTTAACCTTACACTTCCAATTTAGGTCTTGATGAAAGTATACAAAGACTATGATGACCTGCCAAAAATAAAACTACCAAAAGGGCAGGAATTGTTTATCAGTGACAGTACAATCCGGGACGGTTCACAAATGCCCGGAATTGTGATGTCCAAGAAACAGAAATTACAGATATTTGAATACCTCCACCAGATGGGGATAGAAAAACTGGAGACATTTGTTTTTAATCCACGGGACAAGGAAGCAGCCAGGGAAATGTTGAACAAAGGTTATGAATTTCCAGAAGTTACCGGGTGGGCCAGGGCAAACCCTGACGACATTGATATTGTCCTGGAAATGGATGGAATAGAAGAAACAGGCATACTCATGTCAGTTTCCGATTCCCACATTATAGATAAAATGGGGTTACCCTCAAGGGAAGCTGCCGAAGAGAAATATCTTGACTCTCTGCAATATGCTGTAGACCATGGATTGCGCACAAGAGCTCACATCGAAGACATGACCCGTGCCGACAACTATGGGTTTGTATTCCCACTGATTCAAAAACTCATAGAAATCGACCCGGATTGTGTAATCAGGATTTGCGATACGCTGGGAATGGGAGTACCTTTTGACGGTGTTGACGAACCCTATGGCATTCCAACAATGGTAAAATACATGAAAGATGAGATTGGAGTCAAGAACATCGAAACTCATATCCATGATGATTTCGGTCTGGGAGTAGCCAACTCCCTTGCAGGATACTGGCACGGTGCCAACTGGACAAGCCTGACATTCCTGGGGATTGGCGAACGTGCAGGAAATACCGAAATAGAGAAAATTATGTTGTTCCTGAACCAGAGAGTAGAAGGGTTTGAAAAGTATAATCTGGAAAAAGTTACTGAGTTCGCAAGGTTCATGGATAAGGAAATGGGCATCAGGGTGCCACGCAATAAGGCTGTGGTAGGCAGGAACATTTTTGCTCATGAAAGCGGCATCCATACTGCCGGAGTTATCAAGAATCCTTTCACCTATGAAGCTTATCTGCCAGAAATTGTAGGAGGAAAACGGCAACTGTTGATAGGTGATTCGTCTGGGCTGGAAGTGCTAAGGCATAAAGTAGAGGAAACCCTGAATGACCTCATAGGTGTAAGAGCGAAGGTACTGAAGCGTGATCCGCGTCTTAAAGCAATACAGACAGATATACAGCAACTTTATGACAAAGAATTGAGGATATCGTGCATATCTGATGAGGAAGTGAAGGGTTACGTTGAGAAATATTTCATGTTCGAACCCATCGTAAAATCCGACACTCATGAAAAGATAGAATAAATCTTAGCATATAAAAAAAATAATACCGGCGGACTAAGCCGCCGGACGTTCTTGTATTGCGAAAAACAATTATTTCATCTTAGCAATTATTGCATTTGTCATTTCGCTCAACTTCGCATTACCACCCATATCATAGGTTACATGCTTGCCTTCTGATATCACCGCTTCGGTGGCAGCGAATATGGCTTTTGATTGCTCTTTTTCACCAAGATAATCCAACATCCATGCCCCTGCCAGTATGGTAGCTACCGGATTGACCTTATCCAAACCCGCATATTTGGGCGCTGAACCGTGGGCAGGTTCGAACATGGCATATTTATCACCAATATTGGCAGAGTATATTAACCCGATACTGCCCACAAGCGCACTGCACTCTTCGCTGATGACATCCATGAAAAGGTTAGTGGATAGCAATATAGACTCATTGAATATCTGGGGATTCTTGATCAATTGCTGGGCCATGTTGTCGATGTGGTATTTCCATACCTCAATGTCAGGATAGTCCAGATTTACCTTTTCCACTTCTTCAAGGAAAGTGCCACATGTCAGTTTAAGGATATTGCTTTTATGGATGGGGACTACAGTCTTCCAGCCTCTGCGCTTTGCTTCCTCAAAGGCATATCTTGCAATGTTGCTGCTCTGGGTACGGGTTATTTTACGAATGGCAATATAAACATCATCTGTAAGTTTGACTTCTTCACCGATGTACAATCCTTCGGTACCTTCCCTGACACACACGAAATCCACATCACCTAATGGCTTTGCCGTATTCGGGAATGTCTTTGTCGGCCTGACATTTGCATAGAGATCGAATTTCTGCCTGATAGACACAGCCACGCTTCTGGGCGAACCAGCACCGCCCGGCGTGGTTGTAGGTCCCTTGAAACATGCATCGGTCTCATCAAGCAGTTCCCAGGTCTCCTTTGGAATAAGTGAATCACCGCCGTTTGCTTCCCACCATGTGGCTCCGGCATCACAGGATATGAACTCCACATTCGTACCAGCGGCCTGGGTCACTGCCATCATGGCGTTCACCAGTTCAGGTCCCACGCCATCTCCATTAATTACTGCTGCTTTTTTGCTCATAATATTTCACATCTGTTCCAGTTTTCAATTTCAGGCATAATAGGGAATTATTTCATTTAAGAGCTTCGAATGCAATAATAGCTATTCACTTCTAATCAGCGCTTGCTTTTTCACTAATTAATTTCATCAATTTCATTTATCAGATAACTTGCTGATTCTATCGAAATCGTTCCTCAAGCCATTGTATGCCGAATCTATTTCCTCGGCCTTGTTACCTAGATTCCTCAGATGGGTCTGATGGAACACTCGCCATTTATCATCAATTTCATCAAAACGCCTTGACAGCACTGCCAGGGCTGTCTGCACCTTTTGTGCATCCTCTGAAAGTTTGCGGGCATGAACTCCAGCTTTAATCAGTTCTATCTTGTGGGACAGGGTTAGCGGCGATACCACCTGTACGCCTTTTTTAGTGAATTCTCTTAACATATCAAAGCCTTCATTGACCATGAACCAGTACACACCTTCTGAATGGATGTAGGCAAAAGCAAATTCTGCCGAACCCATATCAGGTCGCACATAATCCTGCGCTATTTTGTCCAGGTGTCCCCGTACATCCCTTAAGAACTTACGTTTAAAGCCGTCCTGTTCTTTTTGGTCACCACTTTCCATGAATCCAATGTAGTTCTCAAGTGGGAACTTGGAATCTATACAGATAATACCAACTGTTGATTTGATGTATGCATCAG
Organism: Methanosarcinales archaeon; assembly: GCA_023136155.1. Classification (GTDB taxonomy): domain Archaea; phylum Halobacteriota; class Methanosarcinia; order Methanosarcinales; family Methanocomedenaceae; genus Methanocomedens_B. The sequence goes on along the minus strand of JAGLRT010000143.1, from coordinate 2,389 downwards.
GTATCTTGCCATCGAACACCTTTGTCCTGATACCGGACATATCAGGTGGAAGCTGGTCAGAGATAATGGTTTCCAGTGCCATTTCACCCAAAGCGCCCCTTTGTGTCGGGACACGAAGCATCTGTTCCAGTGACTGGTAATTATCCCTGATATCACCGGCATAGGTAGTCAGTTCACCCAACCGTTCATCCAGGCCAAGCTTTACCCAGGAATTCGATACTGCGGATTCAACGTCCCTTGGTTCGACCTTGCCCTGTTTAAGCACCAGTACGATGAGTATGAACAATAGAATAATAATGGTTCCCAGCAGGGTATCTGTCAACATCACAACAAACTCCTGGATTCCACTTCACTTAGTGCAACCGCCGGACACCCCACCTTGTTAAGGTGTGCTGCCAGTTGCTGTGGCCTGTGGCCGTCCGGATGGTAAATAAGAGTGGCCTTAGGCTGCATACCCACCACCATGTTAACCAGCCCGGTCACGTCCATGTGGTCACTGATATGTATTGCCGGATAATAGTAGTCCCGCCTGCCTGTGAGCACGTATTTCTTCATACTGCCTGGTAATTTTCCCAGGTCCCATGGCGGCACAATTACTAATCCTTGATGCCCGCCGTTATACTGTATGATTTCTGTAAGAGGACCACAATTACACATCAGGCCATTTGTCAGATTATACCCTTTAGTGTCCATGGATATCTCGTCCTGCCAGCCTGCATTACGTGCGATGCTTACCGCTCGCTGTGCTTTACCAAAGGCATAGGCACCGAGAGCTACATTATCCCCGATAATCTGTTCCAGTCCGGCAACATCGTCCTCGAAATAGCATGACGGGTCGGCAGGATCGCCGTAATTGGCTTCAGTTACTAAAAAATCACACTCAGGCAGGTCTGAAGCATCTTTTACATCTCCTGTCACCAGTGTCCGGATTCCGTTGTAATTCTCCCAGGAGAATGCGCATGAACCAATTGTGTGGTGAGTGGGATGGGTTGAAACTTTAATTCCATCGATATCAATAGTTTCACCTATCCGGAACGTCTGTCCCATATAATCCTTGTCAAAGCGTATCTCCAGCGCACGTGCGGTTTCTTCAGAACAGATAGCTTTTGGCGAGACCATAGCAGATTTGCCATGGTGGTCAGAATGTGCATGGGTGATAAGATATGCATCAGGCTGGATTGGATCGTTCCCAAAAGTACGGGTAGTGTCTACAGCAAAAGCGTGTCCATCAAAACAGAGAGCTGCATGGGGTCGATGTGTTTTGCGGGTTGTGGTCAGCCTGGCCACATCAAGACCGAGGTCATGTATTGTTGAATTATCCATCTGACCGACTCGTCAATGAAAAATGATAAATTAAAAATTTTATTCCAGAGCTGATTTCAGGTCGGCTTCAAGCACGTCCGCCCTGGTAATACCGATGTATTTTTTGAATATTTCTCCATCCTTCTCTAATACAAGAGTCGGTACAGCACTAATGTTATATTTGCTTGACATATCCATATTGGCATCCACATCGATCTTTTTGAACTCAACCTGTCCCTTGAACTTTTTTTCCAGTTTCTCAAGAATCGGGTCCTGAACTTTACAGGGTCCGCACCAGTCAGCCGCAAAGTCCATTAAAATAACTTTACTCATTATTTTTCACCATCCCCTTCAATTCAGGATAACATATCAGGCATGTGAGGCATTTCTCTTTCAAGCGTTTATATCTTCCTTTCAGTGGTGTTTTTTGCTTGTCTTCCATCGTAATAATATTGATGTATCCAATGTTTATATAGATTGGTGAGAGTCACCGACCTCGGATTTAGCTTCACTCTAATCCCTGGCATCGAAAGGATTTTCGATTGGATATGTTTACTCATGTTATTCAGTAAATTATTTCCATAATTTGTCCAATGTTAGGAAGCAAACAACACTTTTTTGAAATCCACAAAGTTTCTTCTACCATCTTTTAATTCTTTAAGTAATCTAAGATGAGAATTGTTTTATATTTCAACTAACCTGGAAATTGTTTCTAATGACTCCATGTTTTCATTATCGGTTTATTTTTTTTTAATTATATTTATCAACATAGGATAATAAGTATCCGCTTCAAATCTAAGGGTAACTGACTCCTTTTTGAAATCGAAAACCTGCTTAAGCACTTGATTTAGATAATCCAAATATTCATTTTACCCTGATTTTTTAAGTGGATACGATAATAACAATAATCAGGTGTTCTATAAGTTGATATACCTCTAAATGTGGACTTTTCCGACAATCTTGACTTCAAAGGCAGATCCAATAACTTCTTCAGATAATTTATTAAATTCTAGATTTGCTTCTATCTGATATTTATCTCTTATTGATGATTCTATTATAAATTAACCACAGATAACCACAGATAACC
>JAGLRT010000142.1 GCA_023136155.1 Methanosarcinales archaeon | reverse complement strand
CCTCAAACAACAAAAATAAATTATTGATTATTATAAATGTTCAGGGGGAGTATATTATAAAAGATTTTTGGTGAAAACACTAGCATGAAGTAAATTCAATGTCTTAACCGATGACCAATGGAATATAATCTACTGCCCAATTGAAAGCATCTAAATATGACCATAATTCTCCCTTCCCAGGGTTCATTATATTCCGGCAGGATTCAAACTGGTCTCGAATCCGGATAGAAAGCTGGTATGGAACCTGAGTCTCTCGGATGAAAAAAAATACAGATTTGTGCCAGTATTCACTAAAAGCGGCCAAACCGGGTACCTTTTCCATTTTTTATGCCAGGTTAGTGGTTGAATATCACGGATCCACTCATACCAAGTTAACTGATACTTCCCAGATAATTATTCACGGTCCAGATATTAATGCAACAAAGACGGCAAAAATATTAAAAATAAGAGCATAGCTGTTATCGTCCCAGTCAAAAATACAGGTGTCGGACGACCAAAGTATATTATATCGATGAAATTCCAGAGAACGCAGATCTGGTTTGTAGGACCTGAATTTCGATGTAGTGGCTCAGCCAGATAATTTTTTTCCATTGATTATATTGTCAAAGCAAAATTGGAAGAAGTCTAACCTGGATATACATATTCCCGCCAAAGGTAAGAGTAAGTACTAATTAAAATATTTATTGTATTAATAATAGAATACAAACATAAAGTTTATAGCATACTAAATAATACAATAAACAAAATTCGTATGAATTAAACAATTAACATATGAATTTTCGACCGACGGCTGAAATAATTAAAGTTAAATATATCACGAGAAGGGCAATATGCAACACAACATTAAAAAAATAACATGCATGCTGGCAATCCTGCTGCCGGGATCTTGCTGTCCGGCAGATGCAAAGTCAATTGAAATTCGGGGTACTCCAGGATCAGTTGAATCCGGTTCCACAATGCTTCTGGATAGATTCAACTTTCCTGAATTATTCTATCATATTGGTGATGATTTGTCTTCATTAGGTGGACCTCTCCCTTGTGATGAATGGAAAAACAATGATGCAATGCATCTCTACAATCGAGTTGTGAGTAATCATTTGTATTTTTTGGTGGGAGCACAAAAAAAATAGGCGATGAAAATGTTAAGAATTAAAATAAACTCTATAGGAATCTGGATAACATTGGTGACAATTATGGGTCTCGTAGCATTCTCCGGATGCATAGACCAAGAGGGAACAGACACTGACAAATCCAGAGTAGAACAAAAATTGGTTATTGCTGAACCATGGGGGATTTCCAGTGTCGACCCTGCAACGGCAGGAGGAACATTAAATAATTTTTTGCTTCTTGAGACTTTAACCTTTATGGAACCCGATTTTAGTCTCGTTCCCGGGCTGGCTGAGTCATGGGAATTAATTGATAATACAACATGGCGAATCCACTTAAAAGACAATATAAAATTTCATGATAACACTGAATTAACTGCAGATGATGTAAAATATTCATTTGACAGGAATATGGAGAAAAATCCGACCATCAGAGGAGAAATGGGGATTAAAAGCATTAAGAAGATTGATGATTATACGGTTGACATAATCACCGATAAACCAGATGCTGCGATTCCTGCTGCATTGTCGTATGCGCAAGCCGTTATTTATAGCAAAAATTCTGTTGAAAAGGATGGAATTATTGTCAAACCCATTGGAACAGGTCCATTTAAGTTTGAAAAATACAACAAAGCCTCAGATATTCTTGAACTCAGCAAAAATGAAAATTACTGGAATGGTGTCCCAAAACTGGATACTGTAATTATACAGGGTGGTGTAGGCGAGGCATCAACAAGAGAACTGGCAATTGAAAAAGGTGAAGTTGATTTTACGACAGAACCCCCAATGGGTTCAACTGAGAGACTCGAATCTAACCCGGACCTTAACGTTATAGTACATCCATTGTGTCAGGGATACAAGCTGAATTTTGGTAATCTGTCAAAGGCTCCCTATGATGATATTAATGTGAGAAAAGCAATCGCATATGCGGTTGATAAGGAAAGTATTGTAGAGCACATTTTATATGAAAGGGGTGAAATTTCAAATGGAATGGGCTTTGTACCCGGCATAGAATGGAGAAATAACGATCTTGAAGGGTATCCTTATGATCCACAAAAAGCAAAACAGCTACTAAAAGAAGCTGGATGGGAGGATACCGACAACGATGGTATACTTGATAAGGATGGGAAAGCTTTTAAAATAACTCTCTATACATGGCCGCAGCGTCCGGCCCTACCACCACTTGCAGAAACAGTCCAATCACAATTCAAAGAGATTGGGATCGATGCTGAAGTCAGGATCATGGACTGGAGTGCCATAACCGAACGGTTGAATGAATGGGGCGCTATAAGGGTATCAGGAGGTGCTACATCTATGCGGATTCCGGATCCAGGTTACTATCTGGAGAGGAATTTCCACTCGGAAGGCAACAGTAATTCTTATGGATACAAGAATGAAGAAGTAGACCGACTTCTTGAAGAAGGAAGATCAACTTTCGATAATGAAAAGCGCTATGATATATACCGGAATGTACAAAAAATAGTGGTTGATGATGTCGCTGATGTGTATATAGCATATCACAATCTGGCAGTAGTCACAAAAAGTGGTGTCAATGGTTATGTTCCTAATCCTTCAGCACATGACTACAGAATCAACCCCGGTATATACATAGAAGAATAGTTATCCTTCGGTGTTGGTATGTTTTCATAACCAGCACCTCATTTTTCAAATATTGTGGTTCTCACAAGTCAGGAGTAAGTACATATGTTGAAAGGTATTTTGAAGCGATTAGGAATTGTATTATTTGTGGTGGTTGGAGCAACAGCATTAGTATTCTTTATGTTGCATTATATCCCCGGCGAGACTGCTGAAGTAATGGCAAGATATATTTTTATCGGCAATATTGAAATCGATGCTTCAAATGAAGATGTGGCATTGATCAGCCAGTATTATGAGCTTGATAAACCTTTGATTGTTCAGTATGTTTCATGGTTGAGTAAGTCATTACAAGGCGATCTCGGTATGTCCTATAAAACCGGTCAACCTGTACTGGACGAGATAATGATAAGACTACCAGCGACTATAAAATTAGCTGTAGTCAGTGTATTGATATCACTCATTATAGGCATACCATTGGGCATCGTTGCTGCCATAAGACAAAATACAATTGTTGATTATATTTGTAGTACCAGTGCAGCTATTGGTGTTTCTATACCCAATTTCTGGCTTGCTCTGATACTTATTCTGGTATTTTCGTTATACCTCAATTTAACGCCTGTTATGGGTTCCGGTGGTGTTGAACATATAATACTGCCCTCAATAACTCTCGGAACTGGTATGGCTGCTGTCACTGCCCGCCTGACAAGATCAAGTATGTTAGAAGTGATAAGACAGGATTATGTTAGAACGGCAAGAGGAAAGGGTCTGTCTGAAAAAACCATTATAGTTCGGCATGCAATGAAAAATGCACTAATTCCGGTAATTACAATTATAGGTTTGGAAATGGGGCATTTGCTTGGTGGTACAGTAATAGTAGAAACGATATTTGCATGGCCCGGAATTGGAAAATTGTTGATAGATGCAATATCCCAAAGGGATCTTCCTATAATCCAGGGTTGTGTGATATTTATAACGATTATGTATGTCTTTGTAAATTTTATTGTTGACCTGTCATACTCAATTTTAGATCCAAGAATAAGATACGAGAGGTAAAAGATGATAAGTTTATTGCGTGATGTCCGGGAATTTGGAAAGAATAGGGCAGCAATGATGGGTTTGATAGTAATTTGCATATTAATCATGATAGCTCTTTTAGCAGAGGTTATATCTCCTTACGACCCGACAAAAATAATATTGGAAGACAAATTGCAAGCGCCATCCATTGAACATATTATGGGAACTGATCATTTAGGTCGGGATGTATTAAGTAGAATAATATATGGCAGTAGATTAACATTTCAATTGAGTATAATTGTAGTTACAATTACTGCAATTGTTGGAATAACAGTTGGTATTGTATCTGGTTATTACGGGGGAATACTTGATGAAATATTGATGAGATTTGTAGATATATTGCTTGCTTTTCCAAGTATAATCCTGGCATTAGTAGTTATCGGTGCTCTTGGACCGGGGATAAATAATACCATATTAGCTATATCCTTTGTAGGATGGCTCAGTTATGCAAGAGTTTCCCGGGGGTCAACACTGTCTATCAAAGAAAAAGAGTTCATAGAATGTGCAAGAAGTATTGGAAGTGGTGATTTCTATATTATCTATAAACATGTGTATCCAAATGTCCTGTATCCGAATATAGTACTTGCAACACTCCATATGGGTTCAGTGATTCTTACTGTCGCAGCATTAGGTTTTTTGGGATTAGGAGCACAGCCTCCAACACCCGAATGGGGCACTATGCTAAATGAAGGTAAGGAATTTCTAAGAATGTGTCCATGGTTATCGATTTTTCCAGGTCTTATGATTATGATCACGGTATTAGCTTTTAATTTTATAGGAGATGGCCTGCGGGATGCACTTGACCCAAGGATGAAGGATGTGGTAGTAAAATGACCTTATTAATTTCGAGTATAAACAAAGAAGAACTTGAATCTGATTGTATAAAGAACGAAATAAGAGAATATTGGGATCGCATAAAGGAACATGCCTTCTTCAAAGATGATGAGGAAGAAAAGGCATGGAGGAACTCTCTTCTCGAAGAGTTTGGTTGAAATCGGAAATCCATTAATATTATCGTCCAGGGATAACCTCAAGTTGACCACTCATGAGCTATCCAGGCCCGGTTGCAATAATCTGAGGTCTACAATTAGGTTAGTACTATGCTGTTGTAAGACCTTGTACTTAAGTACAGGGATAGTTATTTGTGCTCGTACATGGCGGTAGTATCCACTTCATTACTAAAATAACTTAAATATTAGAGGAAACTTCATATAATGATTACAATTTTTAATTTATACGGAGAATAATATGGAACAAAAACTAATAAAGAAATATAGGGGATTTTTAGGTTTTTTTGGATTATTGGGATTTTTAGGCATAACCTCGAATCATCCTCTTGGATACCTTTGGTTCGGTTGGTTTTCATGGTTCATTTGGTTTAAACATTTTTTAAAATAAAATTATCAAAGCCTTAACTACAAGATTTTTCGTTGCAATTATTGCATTAAGTATGGTCAAGCTCCGCTGCACTCTCGCCAGGATGCCCCGGATTTCCAATCCGGTCGGTTCGTGACTGCAAACGATAGAAGGTTTATGCATCCGCTGGGATATCTTGAACCAGCATAACAATTGTGGCGTTAAAAATGAGGCACGGCTAAACTCATACTCCTAAGTTCACATCATTTGTTGGATTTTTAGTCGGAAAAATCCTCCGAGTTTAACATATGAACTCCTACATCAGCATACAAAGATGAATTCTCTGGTGTTGACTCCCAAAATGGAATGATATATGCAATGCGTCTATGAACAAGTTATATGAAATAAATTCAGAACCCCCTTTTCGATAAGTATAATGCTGCTCCAATTAATGTATTCAATAATGGACATTACGAAATCAATCAATCAATTTAGGTAATAACACATGAAAGCAAAGGCAATAGTATATTGTGACAATCAATTCGGGAAGATGGATGGGAAAATCACAAATGGACTTGTCAGGCACTCGAAAAAGTATGAGAT
>JAGLRT010000141.1 GCA_023136155.1 Methanosarcinales archaeon | reverse complement strand
GGTACCCGGAAGCTCATGACTGATAACGGGATGGACCCGGCGCAGTTGAACGATACCATGGAAAGGCTGGAGAACGACGGCAAGACTGCCATGCTCATCGCAAAGGGTAGCGAGCTTATGGGTGTCATAGCTGTTGCCGATACCCTGAAGGAACATTCGGCACAGGCAGTAAAGTACCTGCAGGAGATGGGGATTACTACTGTCATGATCACGGGCGACAACCGTCGTACTGCCGATGCCATAGCCAGGCAGGTGGGCATCGACCGGGTGCTGTCCGAGGTGCTGCCCCAGGACAAGGCCGATGAAGTGAAGAAACTCCAGGCCGAAGGTGCCATGGTGGCCATGGTGGGTGATGGTATCAATGACGCCCCTGCACTGATGCAGGCCGATATAGGTATTGCACTGGGCAGTGGCACTGATGTTGCCATGGAATCGGCACAGATAGTGCTCATCAAGGACGACCTGCGGGATGTGGTGTCCAGCATCGAGTTGAGCAAACGGACCATGGGTAAAATTAAGCAGGGCCTGTTCTGGGCCTTTGCCTACAATACGGCAGGTATACCGATCGCATTGGGCCTGTTCGGGCCGTACCTGATTGCTCCGGCACTGGCGGCGCTGTTCATGGCTATGAGTTCGGTGTCGGTTACTACTAATGCGCTGCTGCTCAAGAGGTTTAAACTGAAACGGCAGGAGGCTGTTTGATTATGGCTGTGAAATTTGCACATACGTTTATGTACAGCACAATTACGGCGGCGGTGGCAGGAGTAGTGTTCTATGTGTTGTCTTCCGGCAGGACTGAGGTCCTGGAAGCTTATACGGTTAATGATACTTATCTGGGTTCGGTGTTTGTGTTACTGCTGGCGCTGATTATCGGGCTGGCGGTGTGGCCAAGGGTGCTGGAGAAGAATGGATAGATCACTCCGGCTTGTGGGGAGAACGGGGAGACCGAATACATAATTATATAAAATATCTGAAGAATGTTAATATTGAATAGTTAGTATCTTAGGTGATGAAAATGATATCAGCAGAAGACAAAAGTAACATCATAAAATGTGCTGAAAAATATAATGTGTCTTCCATTATCCTGTTTGGCTCATCAGTAGTAAAAGATAAAGAGTCAAATGATATCGATATCGGTGTAAATGGAATAGAACCCAGATTGTTCTTCCCGTTTTATACTGAATTATTTAGAGTTCTATCAAAACCGGTTGACTTGATTGACCTATCCAGAAAGTCTTTGTTCAATAAGCTTGTTGAAGAAACCGGGGAGAAGCTATATGGATGAACTTCAAAAACAGATACTTGCAGAAAAAGAGAATGTTGAGATAGCACTTGAAAACCTGGGACTTGCAAAGTCGAAAAACGAAAAAACAGTTATTGAACTGGCAGCAATCGGTACTTTTCTCCATAATATTTACAATGGAATAGAAAATATCCTGAAGCGGGTTGTAGTAGCAGGAAATGTTGAAATTCCTGTATCTGTTACCTGGCACAAAGACCTGTTAAATCTCTCATTGTCAATGGGAATTATTTCTGAGAAAACGTGTGACGAACTTTATAAATACTTGACATTCAGGCACTTTTTTATCCACGCATACGGATTCATGCTTGAGGAAGTCTATATGGAAGATTTGATGAATGACATTCCCGATGTTTGGTCCCAATTCCTAAAGGAGATTAAGGATTTCAAAAAATAATATTATTCGACAGTTATACAAAATAAAGAGTCTTGCTCACTGTTAAAATGCTGCTAATTCGAAATCGGGTACGGTGTTCGTGTTCGCGCTGGGTGTGTGCCAGAGGGTGCTGGAGAAGAAGGTTGGGTGACGCAAGGGAACAGCAGCTGACGTATCTAATCTGCATTATCCTTTAATCCCTTACTTGTTTTCGTGATTTCTTTTCAGTGAGGTTAAGATAATTCTCATTGGAAGCCACTTTCTCACCACTTCTTCTTTCCAGTTCTTCTCTTGCAACTCCCGCAACCGTCCCTCCTTCTTTTGCAGCACCCTTATTTTCATCAAACCCGAGTGCATCTTTGTTTCGGGCTATTTTTGTTGTGGATGCCTCTCCAAGCATGGTGAAAATCAATTCCAGGTCGTTCATATGATCCCTGAGGTTCTGCTGCTTGAGTCCTTTGTACTTTTTGTACTCGCCAGGTGTCAAGCCAAATGTTGCTTTGGATATCTCAGATGTTAAGATGGAATATTCTCTTTTTGTTTCGATTCCTCGTTTGTCCCACTCATCAGTCAGTTCATCCCTTATTGCTATTCCCCGAACTCTCTTTTCAATCCAATCGTCAGAATAGCCCTTCAATTTATATATTTCTTTCATCCGTTTTTGTGCCAGTTCAGGGTCTTCTATTTCCTGCACCCGTTCATAACCGACTTTAGCGAGCCATCTCTTGAAAGGTTCGGCTTTTGGGGACGGGATGGACTGTATTATCCTGAACATGGATTCTGTGTTGGCACAATCCGTGTTGTAATTCTTGCCGTCTGAGGATGGCAATTTCAGTTGTCGACAATATGTCGATAACTCGATTCCACTTGATTCTGATTCACGTTTTTTCAACCTGTACCAGTAATCTTTTGGGTCAACGCTGTCTGTTAGCAACCTAACAACGTCAACCACTGAAAAATACCAATGGTCATCGTTCCATTTTCGTCTTATTCTGGCTCCCTCGAAAACAACAAGTGCGTCTTTTGAATCCATGTTCTTCCACCTTGATAATGTATTTTTTTTATGTTTAAGATGTCTAAACTGGATAAAAAGGCTT
>JAGLRT010000140.1 GCA_023136155.1 Methanosarcinales archaeon | reverse complement strand
TTTGCGATCTTTCAAAGTCAGGTATTAGTGTGTATAAGATAACAGTCTTGTAAATGTAACTATTTCAATGGCGATTGTTGGTTTAATTTTGATTGTATGCTTCTCACTATATGTGACATATCTAAATTAATTGAAGAAAATGAATGAAGACAAATAAGAAACATCACAACATTCATATTATTATATTAGTTTTATATACATTATTTTTCAGATAACCACCACCCAAAAACCAAGGAGAATACTCACAATAATACGCACCTTAATAATCGACGGATACGTGGACGAGCCTGCATGTTTAGGTGTCCCACCCTACATATCACCTTACCCCAGGTACATTGCCGGCGCAATGGCAGAACAGGGCATATCCAATGACAATATCCATTATCTGACCATCGACCAGGTACGGCAGGGACAGGGGCAGAATATTCTGGGAAAAGCAGGCTTGATTATCATCATTGCAGGCATGACCGTGCCTGGCAAGTACCTGCGTGGCACACCTATCAACCTTGGTGAGATCAGCGATATTGCCCGCATGGCCGGAGATACGCCTGTGGTATTGGGCGGTCCTATCAGGCTGGGATACGGTAGCCAGGGCGGCATAAAGGTAGCCGGGCTGGACCTACCAGGAATCACCCTTGCAAAGGAAGACATTGAGGCTTTCGTATATGACATGCTGATTACTCCCAATGGGTTAATGGACCCGGATTCGGTGTCTCACCGAATGCGTTCCACCAGTGAAATAGCAAAATGGGGTGCAAAAGGTGCATTCATTATCAAACAGTATCCCGATTATCCTTATGTGATGTGTGAACTTGAAACATACCGGGGATGCGCCCGCCAGAGTCACTGTTCCTTTTGCACCGAAGCCTTTTACGGTGATGCGGATTTCAGGGAGATTAAGGATGTAGTTGCCGAAGTCGATGCACTGTACAACAACGGTGCCAGGTATTTCAGGATTGGACGGCAGCCCGACTTGTTCAGTTACATGGCAAAGGATACGGGAGGAGATGTGCCTGTACCCAGGCCTGAGGCCCTGGAATGGTTATACAAGGGTATTCGCAATGCTGCACCTGACCTCCGTGTGCTTCATATGGACAATGCCAACCCGGCAACTATTGCCACATATCCGGAAGAATCAGAAGAGATTGCCCGGATAATTGTAAAATACCATACGGCAGGGGATGTGGCAGCTATGGGAATGGAATCTGCTGACCCACAGGTGGTCAGGGCTAACTGCCTGAAGGCCATGCCCGAGGATGTGCTGGAAGCCGTGCGGCTGATAAACCGTGTAGGTGGGGTGCGTGGGGATAACGGAATGCCCGAACTGCTGCCCGGCCTGAATTTCATTCACGGACTCAAAGGTGAATCAAGGGAGACGTTCCATCATAATTTCCAGTTCTTGAAAGGTCTACTGGATAGTAACCTTATGGTCAGAAGGATAAATATCAGGCAGGTGATGGCATTCCCCGGCACTCCAATGTGGCAGGAAGATAAGACATACCCGTATCATAAGCAATTCATAAAATTCAAGAACAGGGTGCGCAAAGATATAGACCTGCCAATGCTTGAGAGTCTGGTACCTGTGGGTACGGTGCTAAGGGATGTTATGTGCGAGGTATCTGACAATATAACTTTTGGCAGACAGCTGGCAACATACCCGCTGCTGGTGGGTGTCCCTGCTGCGCTGCCGCTGGGGAGATTCATTGACGTCACGGTCACAGGACATGGTTATCGTTCTATTACTGGAATACCCTACCCTCTGGATATTAACAATGCAGTTCCCAGACTCATCAGTGAACTGCCTGGAGTGGGAAAGAAACGCGCCCGCAATATTCTAACAGCACGGCCATACCTGGATAAAGATGACCTGCTCGGTAAGCTGGAAAATATGGAAAATATTTTACCGTATATTGCAATCAAAAATGAATAAATAACACATCACTGCTTGATAGCACTGACAAGTTCATTTATCTTGGACTTTACGTCACTGACCTGTTCTACGATAGTTCCGGTGACTATCATATCGGCGCCTGCTTTTACCAGTTTGGCAGCGGTCTCACCGGTACGGATACCTCCGCCTACGATGACCATAGTCTCATTTCCCACTGATTGTTTCACAGCACCCACCATGGCAGCCGGGACCGGACTGTCGGCACCAGAGCCGGCTTCGAGGTATATATAATGCATGCCCATGTATTTGCCAGCCAGGGCGTATGCCACAGCAATAGCAGGCTTTTTCCGGGGTATCAGTTTTGCATCGCCTACCCAGCCTACAGTGCCGCCGGGTTCGATGATAATGTAAGCCATGGAAATAGGTTCAATGCCGTATTTTTTCACCATCGGCGCACCCATAGCCTGGTTAGTGGTTATATAATTTACATCCCTCGAGTTGAGCAGGCTCATGAAGAATACAGCATCGGCATATGCACTGACCCCGCCTGCACTGGCAGGGAACAAGATTGTAGGCAGGTCGGTCTGCTCCTTGATGGCTTTTATGGTCTTATCAAGGATGCTGCCCCCAGCCCCGGTGGAACCCCCGACCATAATGCCGTCAGTTCCGCCCTGGACAGCCTGGGCTGCCATTTTACCTGCGGTATCAGGGGGCTGATTGTCAGGATCGATAAGAGTCAGGTGTACTGCGCCCTGTGTCTTCACGACATTGTTCAGCCGCTCTTCAACACTCATATATCAGAATCAGCTGCTTCTGCTTTCCTTGGATTTCATACGAAGTTGTTTGGACTTGCATTTCCTGCATCGTGTAGCCTTGATAGGGTTTCTTGCGTTGCATCTCATGCATATCTTGGTGTGCAGAATATGTGCTTCAGCTTCAGGGAATCTTGACATTGATAATTTCTCCTTAATAATATGATTACTCTGATTTGATAGAGCCATACAAAGGTGATACTGGTTTTTAATGGTTTCGGCGATACTTTGAAATAAATAAACGTGTATCTAATCACCCGGCGCGCGGGGATAGCCAAGCTAGGCCAAAGGCGCAGGACTTAAGATCCTGTTACGTAGGTATTCGCGGGTTCGAATCCCGTTCCCCGCACTACTCTGGCCAGTAGCGGGCCGCACACGTATAAAGCCCTGCGGGCTTTATACGTGGACTGCAGGCTGTTCTCAAACTCACAATTTTTCAAATTATATTCCTTAGTTTCAAACGCTTAATTGGGCTTATTTTGGGGGGATTTTTTACTTTTGGGAACGCCTGTTAACATATCTTTATCCATCTCATCGACGAACTCGTCAAAATGGGCATCTATTCGAAGGTCGTTAATGGTGGAAAGCAATAGTAGAAGTTATCCCGTAAAATATTTGTTAAATATATGAAATCATGCGCTTAAAAGGTCGGAAACTCAGGATCTAAAGAAATAAATCAATTAGTATGGTAAAAAGTAGACAATTTGTATATTAAGACATAGAAGCCTCGGGGGGGATTTGAACCCCCGACCTAGTGATTACAAATCACTCGCTCTGCCGGGCTGAGCCACCGAGGCATCGGATTAATCTAGAAATGTGCCCGCTTGAAGGTTATGATATAACATAAAATCTTCGGTGTTTCACCCAACAACATTAAATGCTTTGTCGTTCCATTTTTATTTGGTGGTAAACTCCTGCCCAAATCAGGGTATGGGAAGTATATCATGAAGTCTAAAATAGAATACCTGAAAAAAAGGTACAAAGAAATGTCGTCTTCCCAGCTTGAACTCATTATTGAACAAATAAAATGGGAACTGGAACACCATCCTG
>JAGLRT010000014.1 GCA_023136155.1 Methanosarcinales archaeon | reverse complement strand
GGGGTTCAAATCCCTTCCAGCCCGCCATAATTATTTCAAAAACACAATCATATAGTATGTTTTTTTAAGGTATAGTTCACGACAGATTTGAAAAAATCAATAGATATGTTTAATTTATAATAATTATGAATGGTATACTAATGGAAAATATTTGTGAATAGAATTTCAGGGGGTTGTCTAGTATTAATGCGAAAAGCACTAAAAACAAGGCACTCGAAAAAAGTATAAAAGATATTTCGGTTGCTACATTAAAGATAACAAAAAGCGGGGCTAACAAGATAAGGATAGTATATAAGACAAATTTTAACTTTGTTCTGGCCGATAAGAGTCTTAATTTTCTACAACAGAACGGACTTGTAAAAGCAAAATATGATTCCAATTATTATCAAATTACTGAAAAGGGAAACGATTACTTGAATAAAATGCAATATGTCAATACCAACTTGTAATTAACATAAGGCTTGTGATATCAATGGACCTGCGTGAAATCCTGCACAAACACAAAGAATCTTTTAAAAACAAACTGCTAGATTCCCTCTCCCATCAACATTCCATGTCGACAGAAGAGGTTATGAAACAGTTCGGCGACAACATAGAAATCTTGATCAATTCAAAGTACACTTTGCTTGAGCAGACAGTAGATGACATTTGCACCGTTAAAAAACCTGTGGTGTTGAACATCATGCGTGATAGGCAGCGTGAGGATAAGTGCAAGATATGTGAGTCCAACGAGCCTAACATCCAGGCCATTGACCAGATGCACGGCAATGCCATATCAATATTTGAGATAAGCGAAGACAGTGCAGCAGGTGCCATTTATCATGTGCTGTTCACAGGCGCTCCTGGTGAAGACAAAAAACTGCCCTTGACCGCAGTAATACACAATTGCGATGTAAAACGGGTTTGGGCAGGCAAGAAAGTTGACGTATCGGTGTATGCCAGCCTGATCCGTAAAGTACTGGTTTAATCCCCGATGGGAACCTATATTCGGGTCATATCTTTAAAGTCAATAATGCTTGAAATAGGAATTATGGACACTTCTATTCCACTCTCCTCCACTGCAACCATATTGTTAATACCAGCATACAGGGATACCCCTATCTTCCCCGCGTTTACTGGAGCCCTGAGCACCGGAGTGTCTGGTTTCCCAACTTCAATAACCCCGTCAATATTAATTACCCTTGCCTTCTCCAGCACTTCAATGGCATAATCCCTGGCTGACACGGGAATTTCACGTACATTTGCCAGCAGTTTCCCATTACCCTTTTTCAGGGCTTCCATAACCGATGTCATTCCTTTATCAATATAAATTTTCATGGGGTCGATAGTGGTTCCATTATACAGGATGAGATCCGAAAAATCAACGGGTTTTGCATCAATCACCCGGACCAGCCCACCGTATTTCGTATTAACCGGTATACCACTGCGTGCAAGTATTCCGTCAATGGTAATGCTGCATACCGTTGCAATGCCTACTTTACCCGGAGGTATTTTGATACCAGGGCTGTCCTCTTCAAGTATCTTGATATATGGGCTTATTGAATACGGACTCTCACTGAAAGCTGTAATGACGTCAATGGCTTCATCAAAATCATCCTTATCTATCAATGCAGTATTCACTATCACACTGCCCTCCCCGGTATTTACATCGATGTTTGTACTATATACCAGTTCGTCAATGGTGGTAATGACAAAACCCACTCTATGCCCGATAAGGCCGTCTTCAAGTTCACGAATGCCATTTTCAGTAATCACTCGACCCGAGTATCCTTCCCTGGCAGTAAGACCCCGCTCATCAAGTATCCTCAGATGGTATCTGACCCCTCTTTCACCGATTTTATACCCTCGTTCCCGCATCTTATCAGCAATAATACGTGCACCAATGGCACCTTCATTCTCGCTGATGATACGAAGTATCTCGGTCAGTTTTCTCTGTACCTGGGGGTCACTGTTCGAAGAAATCATGTTTACTCATCATTACATAATATTGATATAACGCTGGATTTCCCAGTCATGTACCTGTACCCTGTATGCATCCCACTCGGCCCGACCCAGTCTTAAAAAGTCATTGAAAACATGGGGGCCAAGTGCATTAATTATTACTTCATCCTGTTCAAGTTCGTTGAGAGCATCCCTGAGAGTCCCGGGGAGTGAACCAATATTCCGGTTCTTCCGTTCTTTGGCATTCATTTCATATATGTTATCACTCACGGGTTCGCCTGGGTCAATTTGATTCCTGATGCCATCAAGACCTGCTGAAAGTATAGCTGCAAAAGTGAGGTACGGGTTGCATGATGGGTCAGGACTGCGCAGTTCTATCCTGGTACTGGAACCCCGAGCAGCAGGAATCCTGATCAGCGAACTCCGGTTTGCACCAGACCATGAGACATATACCGGGGCTTCATATCCGGGCACCAGTCTCTTATATGAATTGACAGTGGGATTAGTTACAGCTGTGATGGCATCAATGTGTTTCAGCACCCCACCAATGAAATATTTCAAGGTATCACTGATGCCATGTTCATTATCCGGGTCATAAAATGCATTCTTTCCATCCTTGAACAGGGAAATATTAACGTGCATGCCACTCCCGTTTTCACCGAATAATGGTTTTGGCATAAATGTAGCATGAAGGCCCATATTATTGGCAATGGTCCGGGTCACATACTTGAATGTAAGTACATTATCAGCTGTGGTAAGGGCATCCCCATATTTAAAATCAATCTCATGCTGGCCTGATGCAACTTCGTGGTGGGATGCTTCAATCTCGAATCCCATTACTTCCAGGGCAATAACAATCTCCCTGCGAATATTCTCTGCCAGGTCAACAGGGCCAAAATCGAAATAACCTGCATTATCGTGAGGTATTGTAGTGGCACGCCCCTCTTTTTTTTCGAACAAAAAGAATTCAAGTTCAGGACCGGTATTCATCTCAAAACCCATGGATGCAGCATCTTCAATTGCCCGTCTTAGCACATACCTGGGGTCGCCCTGGAAGTGCTTGCCATCAGGTTGTTGAACATCGCAAATCATCCTGGCTATAGACCCGCTGTTATGACCCCACGGTAATAGTTGGAAAGTATTCAGGTCCGGTTTTAATACCATATCAGACTCTTCGATACGGACAAAACCTTCAACTGAGGAGCCATCAAAGGATATCCCCTGGCCAATTGCTTTTTCTATCTGGGATATGGGTATGGCCACATTCTTGACTATGCCCTGGATATCCACAAACTGTAGCCTTACGAACCTGACATCTTTTTCCTTGATTTTCTTAAGAATATCCTCGCTGGAAGTCATGATTTCACCTATTATTCGGGATGTTATGATTACTGAGAAATAATGATGTGGGATAGATAATTAAATGTTTGTTTTTGCAATAAGGAATTGCATTTTATACCCTGCGCAGTATCCCTATCCTGGGTTCATAACATCTGCCATCTGTCATCAATTCTTTTAAGGCATCATCCACATGTTCCCCGTTAAGCCCGGTTTGTCTTGCCTGGTCTGTGAGTTCTGACACAGGTACGCCCCCTCCCCTATCCAGACTGCCCAGTAGTTCATACACCAGCTCTTTACTGTCAGGTTGCTCTTCCTGGGGCACTACATCATCACTGCTCAATGTAATACTTTCTCCAGCTTGTGTTATGTCAATCCCGGCATCAAGCAATACGTTCCCCATTTCAGGCTTTGCTTTGTAATTCCCGGTTCTTTGGAGGGTGAACCCGTTATCTGGCACAGTTTCAGTTACGGACACTGTCTCTGTTGCTGGAATATCCTCGGTTGATGTCCCGGTATCTACTTTAGTCAGTGTATCTGCTGTTACATCTGTCTTCATATTATCAGGCAGCAGTGTCCTCAGGGAATCAATTATTTTGCCTGAAAGGGTATCAAGGTATTCATTCAGGTCAGGGTAGTGTTCAATGGCCCTGTTAATACCATCAGCAAGTTCGGCGCAGGTACCCGATTGTATCAGCATCTCAGTGAGTTGTGGACCTTTTAATCCAGATTCCAATGCCCTCCTCACAAACCGTATCCGTTCAAAGGTCAGCCGGGCAGTTTCCACTATCCACCTGTCCCTTATCTGGCCGTCAACTGTGTTCAGTTCCTCAGGCCTGACCGACGTGTATATGGTTCCTTCCTCTGGCTCATAGGTCCGGGCCTTGCCCATTACTGCTACGAATGACGGTACTTCCAGTCCGGATATGAGCATAGCAGCTTCAGGCTGGTACTGTCCTGCATAGACCATGAAGCCTCCAGTATGGTCAGATACCCGTCCTCTCCACATATCTTCACCCACACCGATATTTTCAATCTCGGTCAGCACACCTGCAAAGTACAGCCTGTTTATCTTGGCGCCTGTGGGTGTGACAAGGTAATTGGGTGACCTCTCGTCACCTTCATGGAAGAAATGATGTGAATGATTGAACTCGTGTGCAAATATCCGCCAGGCCAATTCCCTTTCAATCATTAGTTGCCTCCCTTACCTGAAAACATCTGGCCGACCGGCTCCATTTCTTTAATCAGGGCTGCAGCTTCAGCAACGATGTCTATTTCTGTTAAACTGGCCTCGTCAGCTACCAGCGTGATACCGTATTCGCCTTTGGTCATATTTCCCCGTGCCCGCATGCTTCTACCCAGCAGTCTGCGGCGCATCTCATCCTCCACTGCGGATTGGTTCATGGCTGCTGCGGCCACTTCCTTGGCTTTGTCAATGGAATAACCTGTAACTTTTTGTGTCAGGTCCGCATTCAGTACAACGCTCAGGGCCCCGGTTCCATCGTCCAGTATGGACTTTATCCGCATATCATACAACCCTTCGACAACTCCGTGCACGCGACAGGTGTTATTCTGTATCACCCGGCTGCACAGGGGACATCGGATGATGAGTCCGGATCCAGGTCTGATGGATATCAGGCTGCCCTCAATGATCGCATCGAACACCCCGTCCCGCCCGGTTATACTATCCAGCCTGACAGGTTCAGGATTTAATAATTGGGCAAGGTCATCATTACTGATATCGGTGTCAGATTTGCTTATTGTGGAAGACTCTCCCATATTGATAGTAGGGACTCCGCGCCATGATTTAACATAAGCATTCTTTACTTCCACTGTTACCCCTTCAGCAAGTACGGAGTTGGATTCCCAGGATGTGAATGGGAGTTTAGCAGAATGGTCTGCAGCAGTCCCGGAAATAATAGTCCTTGAGCCGTTCTTGGTATTAATCTCCTTGTGCTGGCATTCTAATATCCTGAATATGGTATGCACAGCAGCGGCACCCTCCGCCAGACCTGCCAAAAGCACTGGTTTGTCAATGTCTACTGTTGTGAGGTAATCCAGAGCAGAACTATCCATTTTTTCGACTTTTGACCTGGGACCGAAGTTAATCTCTGGCATACCCTGCCATATCCTGATATATGCGTTGTTGACCTTGACCACATCACCCGATTCAAGCCCGAAATCTTCCCATGCTGTAAAACTCTTAGCTCCAGTCTCATCTGCCATAGTACCCATGAAAATCGTACGTTCCTGGCCTTTTATACCAACGACCTTGAGATTAATATCAAGTATCCTGGCTGTAATTTCGATGTCGCGCTCTCCCCCGTGCAAGTCAGATAATCTTTTTACTTCGTTGACCCCGTATTTTTTGAGCAGACTCCTTTTTGCCTCTTCAGACGGCACTTTGAACTCAATGAGTCTTGCAAGTTCTTGCTCAATAATAGCCTGATTTACAGTTGTGCCTTTTGTACCAAGCGCCCTTATTATTTCGTCCACAAGGGGCGCAATTTTTTCATCCATAGGCTGCCTCCTGTATACTTGACAGTCATCTCATGGTAAGGACACAAAGGATAAAAAAACATCGATATAGATTAAATATATTAACCTAATAAATGGTGCAATGTATCCTGATAAGGTCAAAGCTTTTTCCGAACGTGCCTTGGATTGGCTTGAAACTGCCCCAGTCACCAGCATCAAGGAAGCATCACAGGCTGCAAGAGCATTGTGTATCTGGGGGCATGATGCCGGTAATCTCCTGAAATGGCTGGAACACGCCAAATCCGGCGACCATTGGAGAGAAGATAACCCTGTACGGAATACATCCAGGGCATGTACTGCCTTTTTGGAATGCGGCATATCATGTAGGGAATCAATGGACTGGCTGTTGGAAATGCAATCAGCTAACGGTTCATGGAATGATGATGTGTATGATACATGTTATTGTCTGATCGCCATGGGAACTGCTGGCAAGGAGAGCCGAACAGGAGTACTGTGGCTTCTGGATAACTTCTCAGAGGACTGGAAACACCCCGGTGTCATTGCCCTCATCAATTCTGCAATGATTCACCAGTATTCGGAGGGCATAGCCGACACAACCAGAAGCAATTCTTCGTGGTTGGTGGCACAGTGTACTGATGGTAACTGGAAATATACAGCTACATCATGCCTGGTGATGCAATCTTTGTTACTGGATGGACACTCTGGAAATCTTGAGCGGTCTGTGGATTGGCTGCTGGACAGGCTGGAGGAAAGTGAAGACACTGGCTGGAAAGTTTCTGTGGTTTCGCTGGTTTTGATTACCCTTAAGATGTATTATTTACACAACACAGACCAATCATGACAAAAGCAGTAATGATAGCAGGGACCCACAGCGGTGTGGGCAAGACCACAGTAGCGCTTGGACTTATGGCATTATTTACCCGCAAGGGCATGGCCGTGCAACCTTACAAAGTGGGTCCGGATTTCATTGACCCATCCCATCATACTGCTATCTGCAATAAACCGTCCAGGAACCTGGACACATATATCATGGGCACCGGCGAAGTTCGCAATACCTACGCCCGGACCCAGGGTGACATTTCCATAATCGAGGGCGTGATGGGACTGTACGACGGGCTGGATTCATCGGATACCGCCAGCAGCGCCCATGTGGCAAAGACCCTGGGCGTGCCCGTGGTACTGGTGGTCAATGTCCACGGGATGTCACGCAGTGCGGCGGCCGTGGTGAAAGGTTACCAGACCCTGGACCCTGATATCAATATCGAAGGGTTGATACTCAACAGAGTGGGCAGTCCCCGGCATCGCAAACTCGTAGAGGACGGGCTAAAAGGTGCTGGCATCGACATTCCTGTGATAGGAACACTGCCGCCCAATAAGGAACTGACCCTGCCATCCAGGCACCTTGGGCTTCATATGGCACATGAACAGACTTGGGATTACAGTAAACTGGCAGATTTTGTAGAGAATAACGTGGATGTGGATGCACTGCTGGCCATATCTTCAATGGCACAGACTCCTGACAGCCCGGACGAATTTGTGACACCACAGGCTGATGTAAGGATTGGCGTGGCAATGGACAGTGCCTTTTGTTTTTATTATCAGGACATGTTTGACGAACTGCAACAATGCGGTGCTGATGTCGTTTACTTCAGTCCTATGTCAGACCCCATGCCTGACATAGACGGCCTGATACTCGGCGGGGGCTATCCCGAGCTATTCCCGACTCAACTATCATCATCTAACACACGGCATGATATCAAAGCGGCAGCTCAGGACGGCATGCCTTTATATGCTGAATGCGGCGGGCTGATGTATCTGGGTACAACCCTGGAAGTGAATGGTAAAAAGTATGAGATGGCCGGAGTGTTTGACAGCGATTCCCGCATGGTACAGCGGTTCCAGGCATTGGGGTACACCGAGGGTGAGGTAATTGCTGATAACTCTTTGTCTGTGATGGGGCAGACTGTGAGGGGGCATGAGTTCCATTATTCCATGACCGAACCAGGCCGTGATGCCAGGTTCGCATACAGGATGCACAGGGGTAAAGGTATTTTCAACGGTTACGACGGACTTATGGCCTACAATACCCTGGCCAGTTACATGCACACTCATCCGGCTGCGGTGTCAATGGAGATGTTCGTGAATTCCTGTAGGGAGTACAGCCTAAGATGACAGTAACAGTTTAAGTGAATGGATAAAAGTTTATCATCACATAATCATATTAACCAGATTACAACTGTTGCGGAAAAAATATGAGCATTAAAAAAACAGAATCTGACCGATTCCTTATAGGATTATTCGTAACCGGAGTGATATCGGTTTCAATAATACTTTTCATTTTCTATGAGTTTGGGCTTATACGTGAGTTCTTACTGGTATTCAGTACCCAGTTCCTGTCAGGTAGGGAGTTCGCCATGCTGAATGGCGCTTCCCTGGAAATGTCCCTCTATGTGATGATTCTTGTCAGTTTCATATCTGATATAGGCTCTATGATGATTGGTCTACCGATTTTCGTAATATTTCACGAAGAGTTGAAGCAGTTCCCTCTAATGGCACCGTTCATGAACTTCTCAGAG
>JAGLRT010000139.1 GCA_023136155.1 Methanosarcinales archaeon | reverse complement strand
TCAAATTGCTGTGGATGCCCTTGAAAAAAAGAAGACGGCAGCCCATGAGCGAAAAAAAGACCGGCCATGCCTGCCGGGACATTTTGAACACCAACTTGATTTTGGTGAGGAATTTTAAGGTATATATGAAAAGTGCTGTAGAAAACATGGTCACAGCCCATATGGGCACCATCGAATCAGTATATGCTGTGAATATCCGTAACAAATCTGAAGTGGCCCGTTGGATAGCGGACAGGACAAAAGAAGAACAGATTACACTGACCATTACCACAGCCATGAACACATGGGTCATGATTAATGCTGGCGGTGGAAGTGTAGATATTCCTGTCAATTTACTTGACCAGATTCACAATAGTCTGACACCTGGGAACTAGTGTCAAGTCAACCCTATAATGTATCCAAATACGCTACCAATACACCGTACAATCGGACACTTTGATGTTGACTTGACACTAGATGGAGTCGCCGAAAAAAAGTGTCGGAATGAGGCAGTAGCCTCCATTCCTCGCTCCTTAATATTTAAAGTATTTCAGTTTGAGCCCTACTTAGGCTTTGGCGGCCAGTTTTTATCCATCCAGGGCGGTATCTGCCCGCTATCCTGAGGGCCAACCAGCACATTCATACCGGTAGCATCCTCAAGGTCGCCCTGCAACCTTGCACCCAGACCCGGTAAGATTATCGTGTTGTGCCCGGTCTTTTCATTGAAATCGAAATCTACTTTCTTAAACTCGTCACTGATATTCTGGCCCGTCAATTGACCACCTGCCACCGCAGCCTCCACTCCCAGACCATCAGTATCAGCAGCCAGCAAGTAACAATCAATGCCGTTACTTGCAAGGTCGCTCTCAACCGTATAATATGTCAGTGCAAAGTTGGTAGTAACGATAACAGGAGAATCCTTGCCCGGAGAACCCACTTCATACACCTTTGGCTCCACCTTGACCGGCGTCCTTGGGTCAGTATAAATAGTATCCCTGATATGCATTTCAGGGAGCAGGGCAAAGGGTTCGATGCTGTGCAATATCATGATATCCCCATACCGCACTGTGAACACCGTAGCCAGAACTGTCTCCCAGTAACTGGAAGATACTGCATCGCCACCAGTCAAATATGCGGTCAAGGGCACAGACATAAGCGGGAAGGCCACTTCACGTTGTCCTTCCTTAATACCGGCGCGCCTCAATTTAAGGAAATTCTCAAAAGACTCCCTCAGCATATTACCCTGGGGATTAGTACCAGGGTCAAGTATCAGATCATACCGTCCCATTTCCATAAACGTACTTGCCAGGCTCTTCAACGTATCCAGGTCATCAGGTGCGAACAGCACGGTAGGCACATCATACTCAAGCACCAGGTCGGCCACAGCCTGCCAATTATCTTTGGTAGCCGCATATAACAGCGGCCGCCTCTCAGCCGAAACCTCAAGGCCGGCCTTTAGCACTTCAGGGTCAAGACTGCATAATATAAGTGGTAGTTCTGTATTCTCCATCACTTTTGAGACTACGTCCCTGAATTTGCCAGGGTCGCCTGAAGTAGAACGCACCGCAATCATGTCCATTCTCAAAAACCGTCCTACATAGAACTTTTTGAAATCCCTGATAAAAGTAACCCTTTCTACAAGTTCAGATTCCGGCATGGTATCCCAAACATCAATAGCAAATGCTGGTTGGTCAAAGAATGTCAATTGATGCCTGTACAGCACATCATCGCCGCCCACAGTCACTGCATGCTCACCCACACCAATGATAACCTCACGAATCTCAGGCGCCATCAGTTCACCCAGTTCCAGGTACTTTTTCTTGTACTTGTCCTCAAGCAATGGTGTACAATCCTCAAGTTTCAATGAACGGTCAATGACATGGGAACCAAAAGCCATGCAGGTAGCTTCGCCGCATTCACCACAATTCGTCTGGGGCAGGTACTTATAAACTTCAAGGGGGCTGTTAATTTTCATTTTCACACCTCCGCCGTGACCCAGTTGGATATATCCACTGTGTCCCTTTCAAGAGAACCGTGAAGGCTCTGGGTAATCTCTTTTAGCACAGCCACAGAACCAGGATGCATCATCATGAACAGGTCATTACCTGCTAGTGCAAGGGCCAATCCTGTCACAATCTCCCATATGGGACCCCTATATTCCCTGGCACCCCAGTCACTGTCCTCTTTCAGAGGTGACTTCACCATCCAGGATTCCCTGGCACCCCATGCATTAGTAGTGCCGCTGCTCATCGGGAATGACAGTTCATCATCACCGTTAAGACCGGCAAGGCGGATACGCTCCATATTGGTATAAGCATAATCCAGACCGTATCCCAGTGCCGCAGTGGTCGGGTCCATAATAATATCCTCACGCTTGACACTGCACTGCTTCATGAGTTTGCGGTTCAACTCTTTTTGTGCATTAATTTCAAGCTGTGTCCATGACAACACTACATGACCGTACTGGTTTGCAGCCTTTGCGATGCGCTCATAGTCCAGATTCAAACTTGCACTGGCCAGCAATACACGTTCACCTTCAGCCACTTCTGCCGCCTTTTCCAGAACTTCAGGGTCCTTGTCAGGGTTGCCACTACCACCGATAACTATGGGAACATCCACTGCCTGTAATACGTCAGCAACGGTCTCAGCAGCCTCTTTGGCTGATGTATCCCTGATGTTCGGGTCTGTACTTATAAGATGAATGGTCACCATGTCTGCATTGAAGTCCTTGACCACTTTTTTTGCCCATTCGGCCGGACTTTCGATAACATCCTCATAATTAACCTTGACAGCCTTTGCCATCCCAATGGGCATATCGAAAACATCCATGGTAACATAGTTGCGGTGAGGCATTGGACTATCGAAATAATAAGGCAGCGCATTCTCTCCTCCCAGGGTGATAGTTCTTCCCCTGCTTCCGCCATCTGCAGACGTTGCGCCCAAAGTAACTTCCTGGATAGGGTTCTTCCACTCATCCATCCTGGCCACTTCAAATTTAGACCTTAACAGTTCCTGTGGTCTGGCGACACCGGGAACTGCTGCCCGGGCCATTGACCCGAACAACTGATCCACAGGATAACCCATTAATCGTGATATGTTTATCAGGTGCTGGGCAATCTGCGCCGTTTCATGTCCCAGCATATATGCCAGTTGTGGATTGAGACCGCCGCTGGCATCCATCTCCAGCTCAATGTCGCCTTCAATGGTTACACCTTCAAGGGCTTCCACGTCCATACCATTGAACAGGCTGCCCAGTTCAGATAACTTAATCTTTTTTGACATAATGATTCCACCTTATTTCATTGCATACTTCATTTATTATTGAAAATCTGTTTTGTTAAATTCCTAATTTAATAATAATGTTTTCCATCTCAACCACCGCAGGTGATGTATCAGGCAGTTCAATAAGCGGCCTGGCATCCAGATCGAATTGGGCAATCTCATTGTCAAAAGGTACCATACCTGCAATCTCAAGTCCCAACTCCTGCGCATATTCAATAAGACGCTCACGGTTTTGCGGTGTCACCTTATTAAGTATCACATGCATCTTCCTTATCGTCAGGTCCAGTTCTTTCACAAGGTCACGTATCCGCTCAGCGGTCATGAGACCACGCCTTGAACCATCGGTAACAACTACAAGTTCGTCCACGTCCCTGATAATGCCCCGGCTCAGGTGTTCCAGGCCGGCAGCAGTATCAATAATGGTCAGGTCATAATTCTTCACTACCCTATCCATGATACCGCGCAGCATATTATTAGCAAAACAATAACATCCAGCCCCTTCAGGTCTTCCCATCACCAACAGGTCATATCCGGGCTGTTCGGCAAGGACGCTGTATATCCTGGACTCAAGCAACCGTTCCTTATCAGTATCAGGTGGCAGATTGTCCCTCTCTTCCATTAAAAACTCGCGCTGGTCGCCCACAGTTTCCTCTACAACATCACCCAGAGCTTCCGGCAGGTTCGTGTCAGGGTCAGCATCAATGGCAAGAATGGTCTTATCCATATTCACAAGTGAGCGGATGAACATGGCAGTCACAGCAGTTTTGCCAGTACCCCCTTTACCAGTAATTGCAATAACTTTCAATGTTACCTCGGACAATTATTCCTTATTGCTCAGTATAATCTTATCAATAGAGATCTTTGCATTCTTCAGGGTAACTTTTATACCGCCGCCGCCACCGGTCATTGGTGGAAGGTTTTGCAACATTGCCGGGTCAAATGCGGGCAAGCCAATCTGGGGCATACCGATAGCATCGGTCTTAGCTACTGACTCGTCTTTAGCAGGTTCTTCTTCCTCAGTGCTCCATCTCTCAATGATAGGATGTCCTTTTTCAGTAAGGAACTTCTTCAGTGTGTCAATATCCTGGGCATCTTCTTCAGTAGCCACCTTGTCCACTATATCTGCCGGAATATCTTCAAGCACCTTGTCCTTGAGATGCTTTGGCAACCAGACCACGCGGTCCCAGCCGCCGTCAGATTGTATGAACTTGGGTGAGCGGAAATAATTGATACCTACACCAAGGAATCCCATAACCTGCTTACCGCCGCCGGTCTGGCCAGCCATGGTACTAAATGCCAGTCCGTTAGGAGCATTACCTGTAAAGTCCCTGTCAACCCAGCCGATACCATCCACTTCTGGTATGAAGAAACCGACTACCTCAAAGCATCCGCATGAAGTGTGCGGGTACTCAAAGAAACTGTGTATCTTTATCCTGTTATACTCACCGCCAGAGAGTTTCTGGGCGACTTCATTAACACCGGAATATTCTCCACTTATTTCATCCAGGCATTCACCTTTCTCAATAGTGAACTGTGGCCCTTCAGGGTCCACCTTTGCAGCCGCTCGCCCATCAAACCAGTTGATGGCTCCGCACAGTGCAATACGGTCTGGGGAAATCACACATACACTTGTGGGTGCAAAACTCTGGCACAGGGAACAACCATAAAACTCTTCAACGTCTTCATCGTGTAGATTGCGTGTCCGGTCGTCCCTGGCAGCATATCTCTCCATTGCCTTTGCCAGTTCTTCTTCTACCTTTTCCAGGTCAGTTATGTATGTGGCCTCTATTTTCTCAATAAATGTCAGTTCATTCTTGAACAGCATCATGGAAGCTTTTGCAATATGTTCAAAAGAACTAAGACCTTTTGCAATGGCATCCTTATTAATCCGGATCCACACATCATACCGCTGGTTCAGGTGCATGACACCCTGGATGTAATTCTGGAAATCATGATT
>JAGLRT010000138.1 GCA_023136155.1 Methanosarcinales archaeon | reverse complement strand
CATTTATACTTAAATAGTCCTTTATACAATCTCTTAGTGGTGATATTGTGGTTTTTGAGATCGAAAAAGTATATGCAAGAGAGATACTGGATTCCAGAGGAAATCCAACCGTAGAAGTTGATGTATCGACTTATTGTAGCGATACCCGGTGTAGAGGTTTTGGACGGGCCAGTGTTCCCAGTGGTGCATCTACTGGTGCGAATGAAGCAATTGAAATGCGTGACAAAGATAAACGCTACCTTGGCAAGGGAGTACTTACAGCGGTTCATAACGTGAACGCCCTACTGGGTCCCGAGATAATGGGAATGGAAGTGCACCGTCAGCGGGAAATTGACCTGATGATGATTGAACTGGACGGTACTGAAAATAAGTCCAACCTGGGTGCCAATGCTATCTTAGGTGTAAGTCTGGCAGTGGCCCGTGCGGCAGCTGATTCATTTAACATACCGCTCTATCAGTACCTTGGAGGTACAAATTCATTCACCTTACCGGTTCCAACCCTCAATATCATAAACGGAGGACAGCATGCCGGCAATGATCTTTCAATTCAGGAATTCATGATACAGCCAAAAGGGGCTGAGACTTTTCGTGAAGGGTTAAGATGGGCTGCAGAAACCTACCATGCACTGGGTGATATCCTCAAGAAAAAATATGGCTCAGGCGCTACGAACGTAGGTTACGAAGGTGGGTATGCCCCGCCGTTGAGTATTACAGCAGATGCCATGGAAGCCATAACGGATGCCATTGAGATGGCAGGATATACTGAAGATGACATCACCATTGGTATTGACGCTGCTGCTTCATCATTTTATGACGATTGCAAATACGACATTGATGGCGAACAGCTAAACGCGGGCGAATTGGTGGATTATTATCTCGACCTGGTGAACACTTATCCTATCTATTTAATCGAAGATGCCTTTGAAGAAGAAGCGTTCGTAGATTTTGCAACCCTTACTGAGGAACTTCCCAATACAATAATTATTGGAGATGATCTTTTTGTCACCAATGTAAAGCGCCTTAATATGGGAATTGAGATGGGAGCATGTAACTCATTATTGCTCAAAGTTAACCAGATAGGCAGCCTGAGTGAAGCCTTTGATGCCGCAACCACTGCACACCGCAACGGTTACAGTGTGGTTGTAAGTCACCGTTCAGCAGAGACTGAAGATAGTATGATAGCTGACATCTCTGTGGCATTGGGTGCGGAACTTATCAAGACCGGGGCACCTGCCAGAAGTGAACGCACAGGTAAATACAACCAGCTTATGCGCATTGAAGAAGAACTGGGTGAAGCAGCTCACTATATGAGAATCTAATATTCCGCCTTTATTCTGGTGATTCAGGTACCTACATGGAAAAATAAGACAGTAGTACTGCAATTATTACTGTAATATATATTGCCTTGAAATTACCAACCCCGCCCAGGTTAATATGTGCACTGCCCTCGTTTTGTTCACTTATATTGAATAATGACAGGCCAACTCCCAACATGATGCCAAATACACCTGAAACAAGTACCACAGTGGCAACATTGCCAGGGTCAAGTATAAGGGCAAATGGTATGGAGAGCAAACCTAAGTAATCAGGTATGACCATACCTATGCCAGATTTGAATTCAGTTAACAGGTGGGTGGCTATAACAACTATCAGCAATATTTCTAATGCTGCGAAGCCCGGATTATTAATCAACACATAAATTGTAAACAGAAGCGGTAAAATGAAACCACCTAAGTTTAATGTAATCCGGGTATTAAATACCAGTTCATCACCGATATCAAACTCCTCTTCAAGCTGTACCGAATAGAACTCACCCAGAAGTTGTAATTTTTCTTGGGAAAAATCAGGTTTCTTTGTCCTCATACGGTAGATAGGTATTTCTATGAATGAAAAACCCAGCATGCCCGCCAGTAATAAGAATAACAAGATGGGGTGTATGTTCCACTGGCTGCCTAATACATTGGTATAAATTAAGTAGAATATAGGCAAAAGTATTAGACCGAAAAATCCGAACATTTGGATGTCCTTTCTTGATATCATTCCCCGCATAAGATTTTACCTCTATGTTAAATGTTCTTTTAGATTGTTAGAGAAGTTAATAAACCTGATTGTTTTGTTTTATTTGATTCGATTTCGTTAAATTGATAAATGGCTACTGTTTGGTAGTGTCCTACATATTATGATTTGTCTGCATTGATTGGAGTTCGACCAAAGGCAGGTATAGACGAACATAAATTCGGATATGAACGAGTTGTATGAAATGCTTGGGAGACTAATATTAATTAAAAAAACATATGCAATAAAATAATGTACTCAATAGACAAAATGAAGAGGAGATTTGGATGAAAGCTGTTGTATGCACAAAATACGGCCCTCCCGAAGTTCTTCAGCTCAAAGAAGTGGAAAAACCTATTCCTAAGGACAATGAAATACTGATAAGAATATTTACAGTAGTAGTAGCAACAGAAGATCCTTTAGTACGAAAGGGTAAACCGTATTTTGGAAGAGTTTTTTTTGGTTTTACAAAACCAAAAAAGCCTATACAAGGGGCTGAATTTGCTGGAGAGATTGAAGCAGTAGGCAAAGATGTAAAGCTATTTAAAAAAGATGATTGCGTTTTCGGATCCACCGGTTTTAATCAGGGTTGTTATGCCGAGTATGCATGTGTACCTGAAAAGGAGCTTTTGTCAATAAAACCACCAAATATAACCAATGAGGAAGCCGCACCTGTCTGTTCGGCATTGACAGCATGGAATTTCCTCAGAGCTAAAGCAAATATTCAGAGCGGACAGAATGTTCTCATCAATGGAGCTTCCGGAAGTGTTGGTTCAGCAGCGGTACAGATAGCCAAAGTGTTTGAGGCGGAAATTACCGGGGTATGCAGTACCGCCAATATGGAAATGGTGAAATCATTGGGAGCTGATAAAGCAATTGATTACACTAATGAGGATTTTACCAAAAATGGTCTGACATATGATATTATTTTTGATGTGGCGGGTAAGAGTTCTTTCTCACAATGTAAAAACTCACTTAAACAAAGAGGAATCTACCTCAGTCCTGTTCTTACGCCATCAATTCTTGTCCAAATGTTTTTGACTACCATGTTCAGCAGTAAGAAAGCAAAGTTTTCGGCTACAGGACTCCAACCACTTCCGAAGCGTCTAACATTCCTCACAGAAGTTATTAAACTTTTTGAGAAAGGAAAGTTAAAAACAATCATTGATAAACGCTATCAGTTAGAACAAATTGTCGAAGCTCACAGATATGTAGAAAGTGGACACAAGAGAGGGAATGTAGTGATAACTATAAATCATCATAAGGACAAGAATGTATAATGCACTTCCCAAGCACTTCATACAACAAAGGCTAAACGCAGCGCCGAAGTACGGGCTTGGGCTTCGCCACATTTTCTTCTGCGAGTCGACCTAATATCCACAACAAAAGAAGTACAGAAGAACAATCACTCATATGCCTGTTCGTGCCCCTCTCCCTATAGACAATGGCCAAAACAACTAATATGAAATTGAAACACTCATGCACCCCGTTGATGCCTCGGACTTTAGCGAAGCGGAGTCCGAAGTAGTGACCAAAAAGGACAACATATATCATAATCGACAAATGGAACGCATAGGACTTATTGTCCCATGGATAGCATGGAGTATCTCCCATCCTATTCAATAGTTATCTCTGCTCCTGTATTCCTTGCCCCGGTAACAAAAACCTGCCCCCCGATACTTGAATCCAGAAATTCAGCCACAGCTTTCTTCATTTCCCCAGGCTCCTCAGCCACAGCATAAACTGCCGGCCCGAACGAACTCATGCCTGCTCCATATGCACCCTGCTCTTTCATAATATCCATACAGCGCCTGACCTCATCAGACTGCAGGCCCACCTCCCGTTCCTTGAACCCAACTTCCTGGATGCGATTTATTGCATCCCCAAAACCCTGCATGTCAGCTTCGATAATGGAAGGCAGCATATTCATCAATATTATATGGGACACTGCCTGCACTTCACCAAGTGGTATAGGGCAAAATTGCTTAAAAATATCAATCTCGCGCTGGGATGAAGCCCCTTTCAGGTCAGGTATGGCCACAACCAGGGGCCAGTCTGGAAAATCATGCCGAAACAGCACAGGCCCTGGCGGCACCTTACTGGCAGCAGAAGGAGAAAATGCACCCTTATCAACAAAACGATGTCCGCCATCCACAATGAATCCGCCGTGCTCGAAAGCCTCTACACCTATACCGGATGTACCACCCCTGCCGACCTTAGCGGCCACATCACGCACGCTCAGGCCCAGCCCGAACGTAAGGTTGACAGCCCAGCCCGCAGCCAGTGCACTCTGTGTCCCGCTACCCAACCCGACATGGGCCGGATATGGTTGTTCTACTTTTATATGGATACCCTCGCCTTTCGGAATCAAG
Organism: Methanosarcinales archaeon; assembly: GCA_023136155.1. Classification (GTDB taxonomy): domain Archaea; phylum Halobacteriota; class Methanosarcinia; order Methanosarcinales; family Methanocomedenaceae; genus Methanocomedens_B. The sequence continues at coordinate 4,307 of JAGLRT010000138.1, read as the reverse complement.
AGTTCGGCTGCGGATTTAATACGCTTAAGGTCACCGCTGCCGGTTACGAACACGCCATCGTTGGTCTCCCTGGCCGACAACCTCATAGACGGGTCGTCCAGCGTCAACCCCACACCGCCATCCACTCTTCCCAATGACGCATTCAGGTCGATAAGAGTAAAATGTAACCGGGATGGGGTGTTTATCTGTATCATCACTATGAAATACCGCGCTTTTTCGATATAAAACTTAGGAAATGGGTATTACCGAGTATTAATTACCGAGTATCATTATATATTGGATTATGAGCGGGCATGTCAACCAAAAACACGGCTCAAATATGACTGAGAGAAATTTAAGGTATGCCATCTATGCCACCTTTTCCATCTTCATCCTGGAGGTTGCAGGCGGGCTATACGCCAACAGTCTTGCCTTGCTCAGTGACGCCGCCCATATGTTCATGGACGTGTTCGCACTGGTCCTGACCTATGCCGCCATCAAGGTTGCAAAGAGGCCATCCAACCACAATGCGACCTTCGGTTACCACAGGCTCGAGATATTTTCAGCACTCATCAACGGATTAACATTAATTATCATCTCGGTGTTCATTGCCAGGGAGGCATATTTCCGGCTGCTCGAACCACCCGAGGTTCGGGGAACCGAGATGCTGGTAGTAGCTGCCATTGGTCTGCTGGTCAACCTGTGGGTGACCACACGGCTTCACGGGCACCATGACCTGAATGTCAGGGGAGCCTACCTGCATGCTCTGGGCGATACCCTAAGCAGTGTAGCTGTCATTGTAGGTGCCCTTATCATCCTGTTCACTGGTAGTTCAATTGCCGACCCGGTGCTGAGTTTTGTAATTGTGGCAGTCATACTGTTCGGGTCTGTCAGGCTCATAACCGATTCGCTTCACATCCTTATGGAATCCGCGCCAAAGCACATTGATATCAATGAACTGGTTGGAGCAGTGAATTCTATTGAAGGCATAGAGGATATTCATGATGTACACCTTTGGAGCGTATGTTCCAATGTACATGCCATAAGCGCTCATGTCCTGGTGGGCGATATGCAGGTATGTGAAACTGCCGATTTAACATATGCCATCAACAAGATGCTGAAAGAGAAGTTTACCATAACCCAGACCACATTTCAGTTCGAGAGCATTGAATGTGGTAGACAACTGATTCATGGAGTTGAACATTAATAATATATAGGACGTTAAACATTAATAATATTTAGGAAGTTGAATTATGCCCCCCAGAAAAGACAGACATGTAATGGAAGCCCTGGGCAAGACCAGGGTTGTAGTTGAGGACGGCAAAGTCGTGGAAGTTGGCCTGCCCCGGACCGACTATTGTCCCATCTTTGCCAAGGTCAGGAACATCACCCAATTTACTTCCGAATCCGTGAAGGGCAACATCGAATTCCGCATAAAGGATTTCGGTATGTTCACTGCCCTGCGGGAGATCGAAATGGAGATTTTCGTAGGTTTTGGGGCCAGTGAGACATTCATGACCGCACTACACAGGGGATTGCTGGATGCCTGTGTAACTGCCTGTGAAGGTGCGGGTACTGTTATCACAAGCAGTCCCTCCCTGACCCAGGGCATAGGCAGCAGGATATCCGGACTGGTTGAGACCACACCTATTCCAGGACTAATTAGCCGTATAGAAAAAGCAGGTGGGACCGTACTTAACCCTAAAACAGCTGCCCTGGACCAGGTTGCAGGCGTGGAGAAGGCCATCGACATGGGGCATAAGCGCATAGGGGTCTCAGTGGTATGTGCATCAGATGTCAGGAAAATGCGCCAGCTTGAGAAAGAACATGGTGTTGAGATTGTCACCTTTGGCGTTCATGTTACCGGTATGGGTCAAGTGGAAGTGAAAGAGTTGATCGGCCTGGTGGATATAACCACAGGTTGCAGTTCAGGTTCTATCAGGGAACACATAAAAGGGCATGTTCTGGCACAGTTCGGCACTGCAATACCCATTTTCGCCATCACCCAACGAGGCAAGGAGATGCTACTGGAGAGGGCAAAAGAGGTTACTGACCCGGTGCTTATCAATACTATGAAACTACCAGTATTGCCAGAGGACAAACAACCAAGACCACTCATTTAACAAGATTTGAAGAGATATTTATACATTTTATAACATAAAAATATGGTGAAAAAGAAAAGTTAATAAACTATAATGTAGATTAATGTTAATTAGGCAAAAGTCGAGTAGAGTTTATCCCCTCATATCCCGTTCATAACCCGACTTTTGCCTTCATTATTTTATTCTGATTGATCAGGTCTCTATTTCGCTATTCCAGACCATAATGCTTGATGTTCCATTCAGCTATGGCCTGTATCTTTGCTATCGCATCATCCCCGCCTTCCATGGTGAACAGGTGCTTGAACCGACCCTGTGCTTTCAGGTATTCTTCTACAGGTTTTGGCTTTTTCACTTTTCTGACCTTGGTTATCTCGCCATTTTCCTGCTCGTACATGGGCCATAGAGCAGTTTCAACTGCCAGTCTCCCAATCTCTACTGTCTTTGAAGTATCAAACCTCCAGCCAGTGGTGCAGGGTGCATGGGTATGAATGTAAGTGGGGCCTTCAATGTTAACGGCCTTTTTGACCTTGCGCATCATGTCCTTTGGATAGGAAATGGATGTAGTAGCTACATAGGGCGAACCATGTGCTGCCATAATGGCGGGCATGTTCTTTTTGGGCCTGGGATTGCCGAAACTCTGACTGCCAGCCGGGGTGGTGCTGGTTGATGCATTAAATGGAGTAGCTCCACTGCGCTGGACACCCGTGTTCATGTAAGCCTCATTATCGATACACACATAGGTGATATCGTCACCGCGCTCGAAAGCGCCTGATATTGCCTGCATACCGATATCCACTGTAGCGCCGTCACCGCCAATGGCCACGACTTTGGTATTACCTTTACGTCCCAGTGCCCGCAGGGCTGCCTCAATACCAGAAGCCACTGCTGCGGTATTCTCGAATAAAGAATGTATCCAGGGCACCTCCCATGCTGATTCTGGATATGGTGTGGTCATTACTTCCAGACAGCCTGTGGGATTTATCACTATAGCATCGTCACCTATTGCTTCCAGCACAAAATTAGCTGCAATGGCATCACAACATCCTGCGCATCCCCTGTGTCCGGGTGCAAGTCTGCTCATAAGAGTTCACCTCGCAAATCGGCATATTCACTCTCAACCTTAACGCCCGAGCGAATCACCTGTTTGGCTTTGTCAATTATCTTCCTGATGTTTTTCTTTGGGATGTCACGGCCGCCGTGTCCCAGCATGAAACCGATGACAGGTGTATTAATATCTGTATTGTACAGGCATGATTTCACTTCTGTAAACAATGCGCCTTCATTAAGCCCAATTGAGATGTTCTTGTCAAGCGTCACGATAACAGCGGCATCATTCACAACCTTGCGGATGGCATCTACAGGGAAGGGCCTGAATGCCCGAACCTTGACCAGTCCGACCTTGACACCTTCGCTGCGGGCATGGTCTATTACGTCTTTGATTGTACCGACAATGGAACCCATGGCAAAGAGCAAAATCTCGGCATCCTCTGTTTCATAATTCTCAATAAGCCCGCCATAGTAGCGGCCGAATATCTTGTTGAAATCGTCAGCAGCTTTCTGAATTTTATCCAATGCCGCATCCATCCCTTTTTGTTGCAAGTACCTGAATTCAGTATAAGTGGATGGGTCAGCGAACGCACCAAAGGTCTTAGGGTTGTGGGGATCAAGCACATGCTCTGGCTTATAAGTAGGCAGAAACTCATCTGTCAGATCCTGCTCAAGCAATATCACAGGTTCATATACGTGGGATAAAATGAAACCATCCATACAGACCATAGCTGGCAACATAACATCCTTATCCTCTGCCACTTTGAATGCCTGTGCGGTCATATCTCCGATTTCCTGGATGTCTTCTGCATATAACTGTATCCAGCCGGTATCGCGCTGGGAGATGCTGTCCTGATGATCATTCCAGATATTGATGGGAGCACTTACTGCACGGTTTACAGTCGTCATGACAATCGGCAACCGCATACCTGAAGCATTGAACAGTACCTCGTGCATCAGTTCCAGTCCCTGGGATGTGGTGGAAGAATAAGTCCTGGCGCCTACGGCACTGGCACCCACCAGGGTAGAAATAGCAGAGAACTCACTCTCTACATTAATATATTCACAATTTGGAATCTCACCGTCAGCCATGAACTGGGACAGGTCTTCCACGATATGTGTTTGTGGTGTGATGGGATATGCAGATATTACATTGGGCCTGCAAACCTTTACAGAATG
>JAGLRT010000137.1 GCA_023136155.1 Methanosarcinales archaeon | reverse complement strand
TTGGCACAGATGCCGCAGCCTTTGCAGAAATCAAAATCAAAGACAACATACTTGTCTTCCTGCTCAATTACACTGCTGTCCGGGCACAACATGGAACACAGTCCGCATTTGATGCACTTGTCCTTATGGTAAAGGGGCCTGAAATTCCGCCATCCACCTGTTTTGTTGACTCTGGTAGAACCAGGTTCTACCGCACCCCCAATAGTGATTTTCATTGTTCTGCCTCCATGCGTTTATAGGCTTCAAGCACGGCCAGGGAGTTCTTTTCGCCCACTTTGCCAGGGAAGCGTTCAGCCACAGCGTTCTGGATGCTTTCAACTTTGATCTCACCAGTTGCACCCGCAAAAGCACCCAGCAGTATGGTATTGACAATAGGACGCCCGATAATGTCAAGGGCGATCCTGGTTGCATCAATTGTCATGACCTGCGCATCTGTATCAAGGTTGAAAGAATCGGGTGAAAATTCAGTGTTTATCAGTATCTTACCTTTAGGTTTAGCGCCCGATGCCACGTCCACTACTTCGATGAGCGTTGGGTCCTGTACGATTACATAATCAGGTTTGTAAATTTGGCTGCGAAGCCTGACAGGCTTGTCATTGATTCTTGTAAAAGCCATCACTGGAGCACCTCTTCGCTCAACCCCAAAGGCAGGGAATGCCTGGGAATATTTTCCATCTTCAAATGCAGCCACTGCCAGCAGTTCAGCTGCCGTGACAGAGCCCTGTCCACCGCGGCCGTGGATACGTATTTCTTTCAAGTAAAACTTCCTCCAAATAGCATAAAACGTATTATTATTACCCATTGATGTAATTTGGTTCGTAATTGTTTAATTATTATTTATGACTTATGATGAGTAATAGGACTTGAGGGGTTGAATGAACAAAAAGGTAATGTTCGAAATCTTTTTCAACACTTCTAACGTAACAAAGGTTCAATGCGGATTGATCTACATATCCATTCCTGTTATTCTAAGGACTGCGACTCACCTGTTGAATCTATTTTGAAGCAGGCATGCACTATAGGCCTGGACGGTATTGCAATATGCGACCATGATACAATTGGGGGCTCCGTGGAAGCACAGCGTCTCATCGAGGAACATGACATTGATTTGGTAGTGGTTCCTGGAGTTGAAGTTACCACTACCCGGGGTCATTTGCTGGTGCTGGGCAACAGTGATGGGTTTCCTAAAAATAAAGACCCACAGGATATAATCAGGCTAGCCCGGGCACAGGACTGTCTGGTAGTGGCCCCTCATCCTTTCAAGGGTTACCCGAAAAGTCTGGGTGATGTTTTGAATCTGGATGTAGATGCCATAGAGACACTGAACTCCCGATATATTCTGGGTAGATTCAATACCCTTGCTGTGCGAATGGCAGAGGAACTTAAGCTGCCAATGCTTGGCAATAGCGATGCACATTTCGTTGAAATGGTGGGCAGGGCATATTCTGAAATTGACTCAGAACCGTCAGTTGATGCTATATTCAAGGCAATAATTTCAGGAAATACTACTATTCACGGCACCCGTACACCACTTATTGTACAATTCCAGCAGGCATGTATCGGAGCCAGAAGAAGGGCAATGAACCTGTTATAAGTAAATATAAAAAAGTAAAAAAAAGGAAGATAGCAGGACTATCTTCCGGTTTTGGAATATTTAATTCCTGTTTCTGTTTATCACGTATAATGCTGTCAGTGCTGTCAGTGCTGTAACTATTCCGAAACCTGGAATTCCAGAACTCCCATCACCTTCGGCAATATCTTCAGTAGGTTCCACAGCATCAGGAGTTGATGCGCTGGACGGTGTATCAGCATTGTCATCAGAACTTACCATAGGATGACAAACCGAACATTTCAATCCTGTAGCTGATGTTTTGAGAGCTATGGTATTATAGCCGTGCAGCTTTTCAACACTGTGGCATTGGATACATTCCGGTAAGTAAATCTTACCAGTTTCCTGGCTTAAATGACAACTGTTACAGTCTACTTCAGGAATATGCAGGAAATGTGGTATCTCACTGAGTGACTCTACCTCACTGGCACCAGGTCTGTGGCAAAGGTAACATGAGCTCACGTTCGATGGCTCGCCATGAACCGCCGCAACATCTGCTGATATATGGCAGTTCTGACAGACAATTATATCACCAGCAGATGTAACTGGTGAAACAATTTCAGATGCTTTAAAATGACATGCATCACAAGATTCTGAACCTCCGCCATGAACATCTAGCAAGTCATCATGGCAATGAGAACACAGTGTATCTGAAATCATGTCTGAATGAAAACTATCAAGATCTGTATGGCAGAAAGAACAATCCTCAGTTTGCACCTTCTTAATATGTACATTGTGTATAGTGCCTGTATGGCATTTGTTACACGGAGGTTGACGGTCAGTCAATGTTGCCCCGTGACATTGCTGGCATGTGGCTGATGTACTTTCATGTATCGTGTGTGGGTCTGGATCGTGACAGTCCGCACAGTTAGAGTCTTCAGCCATTTTAGTTACTGTTTCATACTGTAGTTCCTCTGCTTGAACTACTCCCACCATTGTGGATATTACTATTAGTAATAGCAAACAATTGATTATCTTCAAATGAAATCCTCCTTTTTATAAGTATGTTCGGTACGTTTTCAATTTTTAAATCTCTCTTACCTTCTGATATTATTAGTTTTCTATTTAATAACATCATAATGGTGCGTTGGTGCTTGTTTTAATTGTCATGCATTCATTTGAACACAAACAGCGGCTTCTTTTTCTTATGTTCAGCATGGGCACCCTCAACAATTTCTGTGTACTCATCCATAGTCTCATTTCCGGTTAGGAATAAGGCTTTAATATATTGAGTCATCCGTGGATCGACTCCTAAAAATCCAAGATGGATTATGAGCTCTAGCACGAACCAGTATGTGGCCCACAGGTGTATCATCCTGATAAATTCTATGCCTGTCATACCGATAAATACCGATACACTACCTGCAATATCCCCAACGAGCCAAGCCATGAAATTATTCCATATTGCGATATTAAAATCCACAAATCCAAATTTCAGGTCTATCATGATGATACCTGACAGGCCAATAAAAACAATGGCCATCCCTTCAAATATCACCATAAGTTTATAGGCCGGATGGAGTTTATTTTCATAATGTCCAGTTGTTTTATTGAATATGGTATATTTTGGATATTCCCCCCCCGTTATTAAGCTCACAATAGCCTGCTTGAGCCTGACAACATCTTTCGGGCTGAAAATATATTGCAACATGTGACCGCTGGTAACCAGGTTGAACGGTATCAGTGTCCAGTTAACCAGCAGGAACAGAATGCCTGCAACTACATGAATCAGACGCAGGTTTTGATATGACATCAAGGTCCATGCTCCCAGGGAACAGACATTGAACTGTAACGCCATATATAGCCCAGTGATTACCAACAGTACACAAGTTATCATGTGGCTCTGGTGTGCCACCCTGTCCCTCATTGTATATCGTTTTCCAACTATTTTTTCTTCAGTGTTTAGATTTCCTTGCATACGTATCATTCCCATTTTCAGGATATAGTTCCACATCACTAATCCTAAAATCAATTACAATCTGTATAAATGTAGATTACATTATAAGATATAGTTTTCGATTAAGTACCGGCAAACCATACTGTGTTGGCATTTGGTATATGTGCTTTAGCTATATGTGCTTTATAATGTGGGCAGCTTCTGGAATTATCAATTCGTTTAAGGCAAGTTCAACCGCAGCAGGTGAGCCGGGAAGACAGAATACCGCGCATCTTGCTACAATCCCCGCGGATGCCCTTGAAAGTATGGCAGCAGTGCCTACATCCTCCAGGCTTTTCATCCTGAACAATTCACCAAACCCAGGAATAGTTTTGTCAAAAAGTGGTTCCACTGCTTCCAGGGTTACATCTTCAGGTGCAAGGCCCGTACCGCCACTGATAACGATAGCATTTATATCTAAACCCACGATTTCCCGAACCTTCCCGGCGATCAAGGTTTCAGTGTCAGGCAGTAGTGAATATGTAATTACCTCAAAGCCTGAACCCGAAATAAGGTCCATCATGACCGTCCCTGATATGTCATCAGCTTGCTTGGGGGTGGGTACACTGCCATAGGTTTCATACCTGGATGTGCTCAC
>JAGLRT010000136.1 GCA_023136155.1 Methanosarcinales archaeon | reverse complement strand
GGGCATGAAGAGATTTATGTGCTATGGATTATATGAATTAATCTATTCTATGCAGATAATGGCTATTGACGTAGGAATGGGTACACAGGACATACTGCTGTACGACGATGCACAGCACATAGAAAACAATATCAAAATGGTGCTGCCATCCCAGACACAGATTATTGCCCGGCGTATCAGCCGTGCCACAAAAGCAGGGAAAGACGTCTTCCTTACAGGTACTACTATGGGAGGCGGTCCTTCAGGTAAAGCTGTGCGTGAACATATCAGGGCAGGATTGAAAGTTTTTGCCGAAGCGCCGGCGGCGCTTACCCTGCACGACAACCTTGAGAAAGTAGTGCAAATGGGTGTGATGCTGATGGATAAAAAGAACACAGTACCTGGAGGGGTAGAGCATATTGATATGTATGATGTTGATACCAGTGCCCTAGGCACTGCGCTGGAACTATTCGAGAGTCAACTGCCCCGGGACTTTGCAGTGGCAGTACAGGACCACGGCGAGGCTCCTGATATGAGTAACAGGGTGTTCAGGTTCCGGCACTTCAGGGAATTGCTGGAGCAAGGCGGTGAACTGGAACGTTTCGCACATTTGAACCGTGTGCCACCACACCTTTCCAGGATGCAGGCTGTGATGGATACTTTGAAACAGCAAGGTAACAATGTGTTGCTTATGGATACGGGGCCTGCCGCCATTTGCGGGGCGCTGAATGATAATCCAGGTGGTCCGATGGCTGTGGTGAACATCGGCAACGGGCATACTCTGGCTGCTGTGGTGGATGGGGATAGGATGCTGGCATTGTTCGAGCATCATACCAGATCAGTGGATGCACCAAAACTGGACGACCTTATCAGGCGGTTATGTGATGGTGAATTGGATTTTGATGAGATATTCAATGACGGTGGGCACGGTTGTCATATCCAGGAAACGGTGGGTTTTGGGAATATAAGGTCTGTGATAGTTACCGGGCCAAACCGGAATATTATGGAAGGTTCAAGCCTGGATGTAGAATTTGCAGCTCCGCATGGGGATATGATGTTGACAGGCTGTTTCGGGTTGGTCGGGATGTTCAAAAAGAAGATGAAACAAGGGCAGTAATGGTTGCAGGGTGGTAGTGTCCATCTAGTATGGTTTCAGAGGTAGTGAAGTAGCAGTGTTTGGTAGAATAACATGGTAAGTTAGTTACTACATCTTCATCCTGCCAAGTTCCAGATATACTATGTTATCGCCCGACTGCCAGGAAAAAACCATCTGTTTTCTCACACTGTTTGCTAATCGAACGGCTCGGGACAATTGGGGCAGGTTGAACACGTGATTGCTGTCCACGGCATGAACCAGGAATTCCGAATGTTTCATTCCCACACCAGCTTCCACTTTCTTGTAAACCCGGAAATGGTTGCCGAACTTATATCCGGTCTTGACCACCATTCCCACATCCCGCAGGTTCTGGTACACTGCCAATTTCATTGGGAAATCGGCTTCCACGGTTGTGGACGTATCTGAAAATTCAGCAGGGTTCAGGACGTGCTCGCCAAGGTTGTCCTTAATTTCGATAATGTTCATTTCCTGAAGATATGCTGCTTCTATAAGTGAAAGCTGGAGTCTTGTTTCGTCCAGGGGTTTACCGAAAAGATGTTGTTTATGTAGCAAATCCGAGGAATAACTGTCCCAGACCATCACCCTATCTTCCAGCAGGGTGGCCCTGATGGCGGCATCTGAGTGTGCTGATCCCATATCTCCTTTCATGTTGCGCAGACTGACCCCGTAGTAGGTGATATCGCTTTCTTCGTCCACAACTGCCATCACAAGTTCTTTACGTACGTTGGCGGCGGTTTTAACGTGGTGAACCAGATTCATTAACGGCACGGGCTGGCGCTCGGAGAGTACATGAATAAAATATTTGGATGGAGTCTTGCCGGGTTTGCCGCCTCTGGGATATACCCGGAAATCGGTGACGCCGGGTTTTATGAAATAACCTCTCTCGCGCAGGTCTTTGAAGACTATGTATTTCACTTCAAAGTTACTTTCCCTACGGCTTGATTCGCACATCAGGCCCTCAAAGTCAAGATCCTGATTTCTATGGGTGACAGTAACCCGGTTTTTATAGGTAAGGTATGCAGCTTCTATGAGTGTCAATTCAAGGTAATCGTCCATTGGCCGCCCGTAGAAACTGGTGTCATAAAGGGTTTCTCTGGTACTGGCATCAAGTTTTACACTCTGACCGTCGAGTGTGCCCTTTGGTATGCGGTTTTGGTTCATTCACTTCACGTATGCACAGTACAGTTAAATAGCCTTTCTGAGGAATGTGTGGTCATTAATCGTAAGGTATTTATTTTACCTCTTCATTTGGTAATTTCAAACCGGATTATATAGACCGGATGTGAAAGGAGAGAAATCATATGGTAGCAAAAATAGATGTTAATGAATGCACTGGATGCGGAACCTGCGTGGATGAATGCCCAACCGAAGCAATTTCAATGAATAGTGACGACATCGCAGTAGTCAATGCTGATGAATGTACAGAATGTGGAATGTGTGTAGATGCATGTCCTACTGAAGCAATTTCGGTAGAATAAGTACGTTAATCTGACTGTTTAAATCGGCTTACATATTACAGGGAGATAAAAAATATGGTTGCGAAAGTAGATGCAGACGAGTGTGTTGGATGCGGTACCTGCGTGGATGAATGTCCCCAGGAAGCCATCACGATGAATGATGACGATATCGCTGTAATAAGTGATGAATGCACAGAATGCGGGTTATGTGTCGATGCTTGTCCTACCAGTGCAATCTCCTTGTAATAAATAAAGATAAAATATCATATTTTTTTATTTTTTTGGTTTTGTCATGGCTGAAACTATTAAAGTAGGTGTCCTTGGCGCTACTGGCGCGGTAGGACAGCGGTTTGTTGAAGCATTAGCAGACCACCCCTGGTTCGAGATTACTGCTCTGGCGGCGTCCGAGCGTTCTGCTGGCAAGAAATATCGGGATGCTGCCAACTGGAGGCTTGAGTCACAGTTGCCTGAAGCGGTGGCTGATGTTGAAGTGGTGCCTGTTGATGTGGGTGCTGTTGATGCAGACCTTGTGTTTTCTGCTTTACCTTCTGACTATGCAAAGACGGTTGAAGAAGATTTTGTAAGGGCGGGCTGTGTGGTTGCCAGCAATGCAGGTGCATTTCGCCAGGAAGCTGATGTACCATTGATGATACCTGAGGTCAACCCCGAGCACCTTGGACTGATTGATGTCCAGCGTGACAACCATGGCTGGGATGGCTGTATCGTGACCAACCCTAACTGCACTACTATTATGTTCACAGTAACGCTGAAACCTCTGATGCAATTCGGGCTTGAGACTCTGACAGTGGCATCAATGCAGGCTATTTCAGGTGCCGGATATAGTGGCATACCCGGCATGAGCATCCTGGAGAATGTGGTTCCATATATCGGCGGCGAGGAGGGAAAAGTTGAGAGCGAACCCCTGAAACTCCTTGGCGAGTTCGATGGCAGTGAGGTAATCCCTGCCGATTTCAATATAAGTGCAAGCTGTCACCGCGTGCCGGTGATGGACGGGCACCTGGAGGCACTCTGGGCCGGAATGCGGGACGACCCCACACCAGAACAGGTGCGTCAGGCATTCCTGGACTTTGACCCCGGTCTTTCTGATTTGCCCACCGAGCCCGAGCATCCCATTATCGTACGGGACGAGCCTGACCGACCCCAGCCCAGGCTGGACAGAAATGCGGGCAACGGTATGAGTGTGTCTGTTGGCCGGATACGTGAGGGTATCCGTTATATGGTGATGGGGCACAATACTATCAGGGGCGCAGCAGGGGCCAGTGTGCTGAATGCTGAACTGATGTACAAGAAAGGGTATCTCTGAGTTCTGGGTTGTAGCTTGGGTTGTAATAGAATTAAAACTGGCAGAACTCAATGTTTTAAGAGTGATATTTATTAATGACAGGAAGGAAAGATTTGAATTAGAATTTCCAAATCCGTGAGTATCCGTCGAATCCTTGCCAATTATGATAATTTTCATGTGTGAGTTCCTGCCTTGGAACTGTCTGTAGTATCATATTGTTCCTCATTATTCAATCAGTTCGGGCGAAAATCTGTCAAAAATCATGCATGCACAAATGGTCATAAAAGAAGCTTGAAAAACGAATATTAGCAAAAAAAAACAAAAGTAAGTAGTGAAGAGATATGAAAGCCAATCGAAAATTTACACGTGACGAAGATGCAGTGTCTCCAGTCATTGGTGTCATCCTAATGGTCGCTATTACTGTCATCCTGGCTGCAATCATTGCACCGTTCGTGTTCAGTATGGGTAGTTCTCTGTCCAGGCATTATATAGTAGCATGTACAGTTTCACAGATTTCAAGCGAAAAGATAGATATTACATATGTAGGTGGTCCGGATGCTGATGCATTGGGTTATTTATCCGTCACTGTCACGCCCGGTGATCCTGGTAATACTACTGATATAACAAGGACGTTAGGAAGTCTCACTGATTCTACTGATAATCCATCTGTTGGGGCAACTATAGCAGTTCCTGGAGATACTGGTCAATTTGCCCAGATGGATCATGTAGTGATTGTCGCGACCTTCCTTGATGGCACCAAACAGGTAATTCTGGAAAAATACTTGTGATACTTCGGTATCACACCCATTTCTTTTTTTGGGGACTGATACGTTAAAACAGTACAACATCACCCACCAAAATATAATGCTTCCTGAACAACTTCAGAAAGCATCAAACCATCAGCACCCAATTAACCATTTCTCGGATCAGTTATCTCGCCCTTAAGCGCGGATGCCGCCGCAGTTGCAGGTGATGACAGGTACACAAATGCCTTTGCACTGCCCTGCCTGCCCTGGAAGTTGCGGTTAGATGTAGCAAGTCCCACCTCGCCATCACCCAGCAATCCGAAACTACCACCCATGCATGGTCCACAACATGGACTCTCCACAATGGCCCCCGCCTCCATGAACTGCTCAACAAGCCCGGCCCTCAGCACTTTCATGTATTCGGTGCGGGATGCAGGAATGACCAGCAGTCTCACGCCTTTAGCCACGGGTTCGTCACCCATGATATCTGCGACTATTTTAATGTCCTCGAACCTCCCGTTGGTACAGGAACCCACCAGCACCTGATCGATATGGGTACCTTCCACTTCTTCCACGGATTTCACATTATCTACATTGTGGGGACATGCTACCTGTGGTGACAGGTCTGAGATGTCGTATTCGTGATACTGTTCATATTCGCAGTCTTCGTCGCTCTTCCAGTCATGGTTCAGGGTGAAACCGGGTATACGCTGTTTCAGGTAATCCTCGGTAATGGAGTCGGGCTCGATGATGCCGGCTTTGCCACCCATCTCGATTGCCATGTTGCTAATGGTCATGCGTTGACTTATATCCAGGCTTCTTATGGCCTCGCCACCGTACTCTGCTGCCATGTACATGGCACCGTCGGCACCCACATCACCGATGAGGTGCAGGATAAGGTCCTTGCTATACACTTTATCCGGCAGTCGTCCGTTCACTTCGAACCTGATGGTCTGGGGGATCTTGAACCACAGTTTGCCTGTGGCAAACACTGCAGCCATGTCAGTACTACCGATACCTGTGGAGAATGCTCCCAGTGAACCGTAGGCACAGGTGTGACTGTCACTGCCCACTATCAGGTCGCCGGGCTTAGCCCAGCCCTTCTCGGGTACTACCTGATGGCACACACCTTCAAAGACATCATAATTGGTGATGCCCTGCTCGGCTGCAAACTGCCTTAGCATGATGTGGTTCTCAGCAGCGTTTAGCGAATCAGCAGGTACCTGATGGTCGAACAGGATTACTATTTTGTCCGGGTCCCAGACCTTTGGATCTGGCTTATCTTTCATTATCTCCTTAAAGCCCTGCACGGCCAGGGGTCCGGTGATGTCATGGGTCATGGCACAGTTTATGTCTGCCATAACGAACTCATCAGCATGGACGGTTCTGCCTGAAGCTTTTGAAAAAATCTTCTCTGTAATTGTAAGATTATCAGCGGTCATAGGATGGATGTATAGGTGCGGGAATATAATAAAATTAATGTATCAAGGTTAACCACGGTTCTATTTTCACGACATTCCTTACCTCAAACCCCTTGAAATTAATGCCACGCACAAGTTTTACACCAGTTTTGTTCCTTATGTTATCAAGTTGGAGCAGCAGAGCTATGGGATATTGATTTTTTCCAGTTTTTTCAGGTAGCCCATGCCTGTTTCTTGCCTTACGCCAGTGTGCAGGCCGTCTTTTTGTGCCTGAATACCAGAAACACGCCCTCATCCTTTGAATTGGTCCTGTGCCGCACTCCTGCAGGCACCAGTATGCCTGTACCGTGTTTCAACTCAAAAGTAGAGTTGTCTGATTCGATGACCACGTTGCCTTTGTGGTGAAGGAAGAACTCGTCATAGTCGTGGACGTACCATTTACCATCGCCCTGGCACAGCACGGCGCGCAGAAGTGAATCATCCACGAATACCATATCATAAGGGCGGCGGGGGGACTCTAACTTCTGTACTTCTTTTTCAAAATCAATTAGCTGTATATCCATACGAATCACTCCATCTGGCATTATAATCCATTCTTCTTAATTATAGTATACCGTAAGAGATAAAAAATCACTTCTTCAAAAATAATTCCTTGACAATATATAATATTACCACTACCACTATCAGATTGAAAACCGATCGGATAAGTTCGGTGTAGCGGTATTCAAAAAGTGCGGATATGGCGTTTTGCATGCTGAAATAGAACCCGAAAGAAGATGCCAGCAGCAGTAACAACAGTATAATCATCGAGCCTTGCCTGAATAGAGCTATTCCGGCTACCTTGTCTGAAGTTACCTTAGATTCTTTCTCATCCATTGTTCTCACCTAATTTGTTGTTATACCTGATAAACATCCATTTATTTTCGCTTCCTTAGCAGCAGTGCCACTGCCAGCAGTCCGGCTATGCCCGGCAATATACCGAATCCTGGCTGTGCTATTGGAGCACCATAATCCCCGGTCCTATACACATCGTCATAAGGCTCAGGAGTGGGTTCAGGCATTTCCCATTCTGTTGTGATAGTCTCGGTGGTACTTACTGAACTGGTTTTCTTTACAACATTTTCATCGCCCTGACTGTCAGGTGCCATAAAGAACGATACACCATATTCGGTTATGATACGGTCATTCTCGAATATCATTATTTCTACACGGTAGTCCCTGTCCTTTGCCACTTCAAGTTCGATATCCTTGACCACGGTAGTATCTGCCTTGACCACACCTACATTGATATTCCCACTTTGGCCTATGAGGTTGGTCTTCGCATCCCGCAGTTTCACCAGTGCTGTCAGTGGTGCCGAATCCGACCTGCCGTAGTTGTCCAGGAAGGCGGTCACTTTCAGGGTAGTGGTGGTTTCGCTCCTGGATGTCATTGCGGCGTCCACGTCGCGGATGTGGATGTATGAATGTTTGGGACTGGAAAGCAGGGATTCCAGGCCCGATATGGTGGCTTTGCCCGAGGTTACCTGACCGCCGTCCTCATACATGGTTACTTCGATGCGGTAATTACCTGTGATGGGCACCTGCAATTCAACGGTGCCGTTTTGAGTCCTGTCTTTACCGATGCGGCCCATGGATATTTTTTCATCTGCCATGAGCAGGCTGGTATCAAGGTTGTAGGCTTTGGCCTGGATGTCTACTTCGCCCGAGTCCTTGCCGCTGTTGGTCACGTAAGAGATGATGTCCAGCTGTACGATGTCGTCATCGATGATGTCTGCGGATATGTCCACATTGTTGAACTGCAGGTTGGTATTATCATACTCCCGGAGGCAACCTCCTGCCATGACCGATGTGAAGACAAGTGCCATAACCAGTACGGTCTTCATTGTGGAGGATAGGTTCATGGTAGTATTTGGGGTGGTATTGGTTGATATACTTTGCTGTTTTTTTCGGAGGTTTCTAATATAAAATTGTGGGTGATGCTATTGGGTGGTTAAAGGTGGATGTGGAATGTGGATAAGTGGTAAGGGTTTATAGTGCACTGAATATGAATGCCGGACTAGATGGAATATCGAGGAGCAGGGGCTTAATACAGCCCTATGGCACTTATGCCAATATATATATGCCAAGGTATAGTTACTGCAAATAAGGTATCATGTGCATCGTAAAAAACTGAAAATCAAGAAATGTTTCTTATTGCTATTGTTATTATTTTAGGAGAAACTTTGGCATCCTTGGAATTAACCATTTAATATAACTTTTATACGATAGTTTCATCGAAGGAACTTCGAGATATTTGCCAACAACTTCATCATTAATGAAAATTTTTAAAAACATTGAGGGATGACTATGCATTAATCTTGATAACAATAATGAATATTTAAGATTGTCTACAAATTCTGATGTGCAAATCAC
>JAGLRT010000135.1 GCA_023136155.1 Methanosarcinales archaeon | reverse complement strand
ACCAGGCCGATTGTCCACAATTTCAACAATGTGCCCGAAACTAATAAAGCCTGATATATGGGGTTGGATGAAAAACCACCCATATCGCCCTGGACGGCTCCGGTAGATGACATAGTAATGATGGTCGGCTCAATAAAGTTCATCAATACAATCCCGATAACTGCACTTATCATAATTGGAATATGTGCATAACCATAAACCACCAGCATCTGGATGAACTGGCCTTCCCCGCCAAGTGCCACAGAAACCAGATGGACGATACCCGCAGCAATTACCCAAAGAATCAATACGCCAATCAATGCAATTACAACAGGCATTATTGTGGTAATCAATTGGATAGTTTCCAGACCTGAGACATCCATATCAGAAAAGTCATAGATAATCTTACTTTGCATCAAGTATGCAGAAATTGCCGATAATATTGCAGTAATTCCTACAATAAGAACAGCTTCTTCCAAGTAAGGATGTTCTGAAATATCCTTAATCGTTTCTGCAGGATTCGTTATCATACCGGTAATTCTACCTGTCAGGTTCATGCATATTCCTCCTAAACACATAATTTATTACAATCATAATTTAAAATCAAATTCATTATTCAGCCCTCAAAGCCTCAACCGGGTCCAGTCGTGCCGCTCTGGAAGCAGGGTACACCCCAGCCACCACAGAAGTTATCACTCCAAAGCCCAGCCCGATTAAAATTGACGTCATGGTCACAGTACTAGGGAAGTTACCCAGTACCGATATCAGGTACGCCAAGCCCCCACCAAGGAAAACACCAATAAGGCCGCTAACCAGCCCCAGTATACCGGATTCGATCAGGAACAATGTCCTGATATCACCTTTATTGGCACCCACTGCTTTCATGACACCTATCTCCTTTATACGTTCAGTAACAGTTAGCATCATAACATTAATAATACCTATGCCACCCACTACAAGGGCCACAGCACCGATACCTCCAAGTGCATATTTTATCTGGGTGAGCACGTCAGTTATACTTTCCAGAAACCCGCTCTGGTCAAAGATAGTATATATTTCATTCATGTGGGTCCTCTGAAGACTTTTATCCATCCGTTCAATTGTCTCAGCAATCGTATCAGGGTCTTCCACCCAGACATTGATCGATGAAAATGAATACTCTTGAATATTAAGTAAACTTTTCATGCTCGGATGGGTGATATATATCTGGGAATTGCTACTGCCTCCAAGCAAAGACATCTGTTCCACATCCTCCAGGACGCCTACCACCTTATAATCAATACTAGTATTGGTCAGGCTGTTCGTAAGTATGATATGGGACCCTGGGTTGATCTTCATATCAAACATATTAGTGGCAATATCATATCCCAGCACCACACTGCTGCGGTCCGAATCACTTAGGAACCTCCCAGCCTCGATAGTCTCTGCTATATTTGATTC
This sequence comes from Methanosarcinales archaeon, assembly GCA_023136155.1. GTDB lineage: Archaea > Halobacteriota > Methanosarcinia > Methanosarcinales > Methanocomedenaceae > Methanocomedens_B. The sequence goes on along the minus strand of JAGLRT010000135.1, from coordinate 749 downwards.
TTTTGATGGTGTTATGGCAACAACACCTACGTTGCGCTCATCACTACGAAACTCCATCAGAGCCCCGGTAGAACGGCGCGGTGAGACACCCTCAACACCAATGACACCTTCCAGTATGGAAACATCCCTGTCATCCAGTACTGCATTCTTCATGGGTCTGCCAGAACCACCGCTATGTTGGTCAAAACCCCCTGGTATAACCTGCACCATGTTCAGGTCCATATCACCAAAGACAGAGGAGACACCGGTTACTAATCCTTCACCCACAGAGAGCATGACCACGATAGCTGCCACTCCAATTATTATGCCAAGACTCGACATTACGGTCTTGAACTTCTCACCTTTAAAACTCAGGAATACAAATTCCAGGGCATCGTAGAATTTCATGCTTCTTCACTGGAACTTCTTCGCTTTCGCATTACGACAAAGAAAATTATTAATAGGGCAAACAGGCCGCCCACAATCCCGAACACCAGCCAGGGATTTGAATCTTTGTCCATAACAACCAGGAGCTTTGAGTTGTTCACATTAATAGTCTGTATATCAGATTCGTGCCAGTTGTTACCGTTTTTAAATACAGCCTTAATACCAATCTGTTCAACATCATCCTCTGGCTCAATATCAAACTGGATCGTGAACATCTCGTCCGAATCCATTGTACCAATGAAATATTGGGCCGGCTGGAACTCCACATTATCTGTTGCAGGAACAATGGTGACTGCTTTTACCGTGTTTGGTCTTACATTTGC
>JAGLRT010000134.1 GCA_023136155.1 Methanosarcinales archaeon | reverse complement strand
CATCACATCTTTGAAAGTCAAGTTAGATATTGAATTAATTCCATGCTAGCGTTTTTACCCAAAAGGTTTGCTCCGAAAATAGTAAAATCTACAAGATAGCCAGAGCTGTATCTGTATACAATAAGCCTCACTTATCCTTTGGATTATGAGAATATAGTATCCACTTCAAAAATCAGGGTGAAAAGTACATTCAGATTATCTAAATCAAGTGCATTACCCCTTGCCACCAGGTCATGAATTCAACACTACCTAAATTCAAAACAATAACCTGGAAAATATGAGCAGGCTCACAAATATCAACAGCACTGAAATATAAACCTTCAGATGAGCAGCACTCACATCCTTGATGACCCTGGGTCCAACCTGCCCACCTATGACCACTGACGGGACCACAAACACCAGGACACTGGACAAAGTATCGGTGTTATCCATCAATACCCCTACGAAATCACGGTTCATCCTCGTCAGGGCAGCAACAACATTCACGATAAAAATGATAATGATGGCCGAACCTATTACTTCAGATGGATGGCGGACCTTTTCATGATTCCACATGCCTGGCACTATCAACTTGCCCAGGCCCGTTGCAATTAATCCCTTTAAGAACCCGGCCAAAAACCCTATACCCCAAAAGACTTTGTTGTGCCTGACCTGCTCTTTCGGAGAAGAAATGCAGGATTTTAGCATATAGCTCCCGTATAATAATATGAACGAGCCGAAAATAAAAACAAGGATCTCGCCGTTGACATAAGAGGTAAGCAGAGCGCCGATAACAGCGCCTGGTACCGTGGGAATAAGGTACTGCCGGATCAGGTACCAGTTAACAGTCCCCTGGTAGATGTTCCTCACGACTCCACTTCCGAACCCGAATAACATAGTAATAAGTGCCAGCCAGAAAGTTACAAGCGGGTCCAGTTTTACACAGATAAGATACGCCGGTATCCAGAAATTAGCACCTGAGATGCCTGCCGACATTGCAAGGGTGGCAATGACCAACCCTACTGGAAAGAGATACCAGTATGTGAGGTCAATGTTCATAATAAATCCTTTTTGTTATTTATGAATACAACGATGTGATGTTGTCGATAATTCGATTCAGAAATCGGTAAGTGAACGCTGGGGTTGACCCTTAGCCTGAGCCTGGTTTTGGGCCTGGTCCAGGTCTTCTGCCACTAACGAAGTCGGGTTTTCGTCATCAACTTCCACACTGCCATACTGACCGCCGCCGCCCGGTATCACCCTGACCTTCCCCTCACGGAACATCCTGACAGCATGTACCACTGTCGGGTCTACCCCGTCTATACCTTCAAGTTCAGCATCCAGCAGCACTGTCACCTCGCTGCCGAACCTGTCCACCAGTATTTCCCATGCACCCTTGACCTTTTTTGTAGTAGTACTTTTAGTACCCAATGCCATCATGATAATCTCGGACAGGGGTATAAGATGAAGGTAGGGCGGTCTGTGGTCAGGATGGGCGTGGCTGTCAGCAAGTTCCTCGACACGGTCGCACACTCCTTTCTTGATGCGCCCGCCGCAGGTGCAACGCCAGTTTTTCCCTATACTCTCTCTCAGGGTATAATGCCTGAAACAGCGAATACAAGCAGATTCGTGGTATTTGCCTTCCTGTGGGAACAATCCCACATTCATGACCGGACCCCGACCATCCTGTCTAAGTATTGCCTTTTCAAGTTCACTGAAAGTGATATCTTCCATCCGGAACCTGTTGAATTCCCTTGCCAGTTTATTTGGCCATGGACTGTGGGCATCACTGTTAGTCAAAAATGTCAGCCTGTGCAATTCGCTGATGCGGTCGCCAAGGTCAGTATCAGCACTCAGTCCCAGTTCCACAAAACTGATATACGGTGCCAGTTCACCGTAGCAACTTTCAAGGCTGTCATGGTAGGCGTACATGGCTGTCCATGGAGTAAATGCATGGGCCGGACCGATCATTGCACCTGCATCCCTGGCCAGTTCAGCAATCTCCATACCGTTGAGGTTCACGTTGGGCCGCCCGTCCTGGTCAATATTTACAGATGCAGGTTCCACTGCTTCTCGCAATTCCTCTGCCTTGGATATGTCTGGTATAATTAGCAGGTGGTGTACCCTGTTAGTATCCTCAAGTTCAGTTGTCAGTACGAACCTGGCATTGTCTATACCATATACGCCGTCTGCTACTTCGGGCATGGTCTTTATCTCGTCCAGCCACTTACGGTGCAGGCAGTCCCCGGTGCCAACGATCTGGATACCTTTCCTGACAGATTCCACTGCCAGTGTAGGAATATCCATGCGGCCCGAAGTGGCCATGCTGTACTTGGAATGAATGTGGAGGTCGGCGTTTATGATAGGCATGGGAATGAGATTGTGAAGATTTAATAAACCTTTTTGGTTTTTGGTTTCTGTTATATTTTATTTGTTGTTGGCAGTTGTATTTTCTATCTTTTACATCCTATTTGATTTCCAGTTTTGCCATTGCCAGTTGTGCTGCCTTTTCGCCTGAGAGCAACATGCCTCCGAACACTGGCCCCATCCTGGGCGCTCCGGCCACGGCATTGGCTGCCATGCCTGTGACAATAAGGCCGGGATAGACTTCCTTGGTATTATCCATGATAATACGTTCTCCCACGTCTGCCCACATGGGTTTTTCTCCGACTACAGTCAATGCTCCAGGAATTTTTCGAGCCACTGTGCTGCACACATCTGCTTCGTGCCCTGTGCCATCAATGACTACTTTTGCCCTGATTGTCATGGGGTCAACGTGCAGTTTTTGCAGACTCACTGCTGTCCAGTTAATGACCAGCCCGGTCACTGCATCACCTTCACGGATCATCACATCGTCAACACTGACCAGATTGAATATCCTGGCCCCTGCAGCCGCAGCCTCGGCTCCCAGCCTGCACACACATTCAATTGAGTCTGCCACATAGTAGCCGGGCTTGTATTCAGTGTAATTGACGCCGAAACTATCAAGTATGCGTTTTGCTTCTTCCTGGACCACTATCCTTGGCATCATCATGCCGCCACCCCACATACCACCACCCACTGCCAGTTTACGCTCGAACAGCACAGTCCTTACACCGGCATCTGCCAGAATCTTTGCTGCCACCAGGTTTGCAGGGCCACCGCCAACCAATGCCACTTCGGTATCTGTACAGTCAAGAAAATCAGCAGTAAATCCTTCGATAATAGCTCTTGAGATTGTTATTTCGTCCAGTTCCATGATATTAACCAGCAATTAATTTGATATCATCTGATAACCGGAGATTGACTTATAATTACCTAAAAAAGATTGAAAAGGATTGAAAAATAGGTGCGAATTAATCTGATTATCAGATTTGTTACTTAATCTGATAATATATTGATGGATTAACCGAGCGTGGAATTTTATACTTGAGCATAGCAAAGAGTGTGCATGTTACCATATTTGATAACAGATGCACAATAATGATATTCAGACCGAGTTCAAAAATCATTTATATCCTCATACCTTTAATTGTTGATTTACCTCGGAGTGATAATATGAAAAATGTAATAGTATATTCCACCAAAGTCTGTCCAAATTGTAAAATACTCAAGCAGATACTAAACGAGTCTGACATCTTATTTGATGAAGTTGACATGACCACTCCGGCAGCACTAACTGAACTGGTAATGAATAACGTATTCACCATGTCAGCGCCGGTGCTTAAAATACATAATATGTTCTATACCACTGATGATATGATGGACAATGATACACTGAACCGTAAGAAAGTGGAAGACATAATCTCAAATATTTAGTTGAGCATTTGGGGGACACATAAAAATGCAAAAATTACAAATGGAACCGGAAATTTTACATATTGAAGCGGTTGATGAAATGATGGCAGAACAAAACGAACATGAAAAAGAACAGGTACAACAAACCCTGACTGGTGAAGAAATATCCACCCTGCCAAAGGTAAGAACTACTGACGGGCACTTGATGGAATGGGACCGAAACACCATTGTAAAACAGTTGATGAAAGAGACTGTTCTCAGTGAAATGTTCTACAATAAACCAGCTATTGACGAAGAAACGGCAAAAGGGATTGCAAGGGAAACTGAGAACAGGATACGCAAGATGGGGGTACAATTCCTGTCAGGTCCGCTGGTGAGGGAACTGGTCAACATCGTGCTACTGGAACACGGACACACCGAATGGCGTAATATATCCACCAGGGTAGGTACTCCAGTCTATGACGCTTATAAGATAGATATCGGCACAGGATTCGAAGCAAAGGATAATGCCAATCTACAGGAGAATGCCGAGACATCACACAAAAAGAAGGCAGACAAAATATCAAAAGAACAATACCTGCTGCTACTGCCCCCCGATCTTGCAGATAGCCACCTCAACGGTGACATTCACATACACGACCTTGAGTACCTTGGCACCAGGGCGTTCTGCCAGGACTGGGATCTGAGATATTTCTTCTATTATGGCCTGATGCCTGATGGTTCCGGGACCAAGGCCAGTGTGGCTGGTCCGGCCAAGAAAGCCGAAGTAGCTGTATTACATGCAGTAAAAGCCCTTGGTAGTGCCCAGACCAATTTTGCTGGCGGGCAGGGATTTTATAATTTCCTTACTTTCATTTCACCTTATTTTGAAGGGATGGCGTACGATGAGATCGAACAGCTGATGCAGATGTTTGTTTACGAGATGACCCAGATGATGGTCGCCAGGGGTGGCCAGCTGGTATTCTCGTCCGTACAACTCTCACCAGGGGTTCCAAAACTCTGGCGGGACAAGCCTGTGGTCTATAAAGGGCGCGTATGGGATGGAGAAATGGCGCCACTTAGGACATATGGAGAGTTCGAGCGTGAAGTACGCCTGGGCTTTGAAGCAATTATGAATGTGATGCTTATGGGAGATTACTGGGGCAAGCCATTCAATTTCCCAAAGCCTGAGGTTAGTATAGAACCTGACTTTATGGAAGAAGATGAAAAGTTCGATCAGGTTCATCCTGAATTGTTGACCTATGATGAGCTGTACATGCTGTCATTCAAACTGGCTGCCAAGTATGGTTCTCCCTATTTTGATAATCAGTTGCCCCAGTACCGGGGAGCTGGAGAGGGAATTTCATGTTACCAGTGTTGTGCTTATAATTTTTCAACCAATGCGGACAAAGATAATACCTTTAACGATAAGATGTATTTCAAAGACGGAATGCACTTTTCCATGGGCGCTTGGCAGGTCGTCTCCTTAAACTGCCCCAGGGCTGCTTATGAGGCAAATGGGGACGACCACCTTTTATTCGAAAACCTGAAGAGACTTATGGACAGGGCAATTGAACTGTTCGAGATAAAGCGATACTGGATGGATCATATCATAAAGAGCGGCAGAATGCCCTTTGCCACCCAGCAGCCCAAGGACCCTGTGACCGGTAAGAAGGGGTCAGTTGCTGTGGGCCTGGAAGGGCTGGTATATACTATAGGTGTTGTTGGGATCAATGAAATGGTGCAGCACCATGTCGGTTCCCAGATGTATGAGAGTGAAAAAGCAAGGCAGTTGTCTATCCGGGCTATGTATGAGATGGAATTCTATTCCAGGGAATTGTCTGAAAAACATGGTATTGAGATTGCACTGGCACGAACACCTGCCGAAACCACATGTCAGCGCTTTGCGGTATCAGATATGCTGCACAAGGAGTATAAAGAATTTGCTGAAGTTGTAATCAAAGGTGATCCGGAGGCCGCAAAATCCCTTCTTGATGAAACTCGCGACCTCCCTATCTATTACACCAATGGGACCCATGTGCCAACTGGCGCAAATATTTCCCTGCCCGAGAGGATTGATATTGAGCATGCCTTTTTCCCAATCGTAGATGGTGGAAATATTATGCATATCTTTATGGGGGAGGGACATCCTGACCCCCAGGGATTAAAAGAATTTGCTATGAACCTTGCAAGGAATACCCAGGTTGGCTATTTTGCATTTACTAAAGATATGACGGTGTGCTTGAACGATTTCCACGTAGCAGGCGGGCTGCTGGATACGTGTCCCAACTGTGCTTCCGAAAATGTAGAACACCTGTCCAGGGTAACAGGGTATATCCAGGCTGTAGATGGGTGGAACAATGGCAAGAAGCAGGAGTTGAAGGATAGGCTAAGGTACGGTGCCTCGGATATGATGTGAGTTTGCGATCAGTATAGGTCTATGAGGGTGGATGCGACAAGGATGGGCGTGATGGATATGCAATATTTGAATTGTATCGTGAATTCATAAGTGGCCTATCCACACACATATCATCATTATCACTAAAATAAGTATAAATGTAATTATATATTTCCATTTGAAATGCAGGGGCTGTAACAATTAATCATCATAGTTTTATTGTTCTATCAGAACAACCCTGGCAGGCCCGCCATCACCGGCTGCAACCTTTAGCGGAAGGCATACAAAGAGGTATTGTCCAGCTTCTACATCAGACAACACCAGACCTTCAACCACAGCAATATCCGCACCCAATAACAAGGTATGTACTTCGTATTCTTCCCCGTCCGCACCAATGGACAGCGCATCAGTACCCACGGTTTTGATGCCATTATCCATCAAGTATTGTGCCGACGCTGTTGTTAGCCTTACCCCACCCTTTTTTCCCTTTAGCAATAATATTTCACCAAATTTCACATCGCCAATATCGACAGGTTCGATACTATTTCTGATATGGGACAGATCAATTACTCTGGCAGGACCGACAAGCATGTCCAGTGGCATATCATCGATACCGGCACCACTTTCAAAAAAATGCAGGGGCGGGTCAACATGGGTGCCGGTATGGGTGCCGAGTGTCAACTGTGAAATGTTGTATTGGTCACCATCCTCAAGTTTTGATATTCGAGTGATTACCGGCCCCGGATCACCTGGATACATTTCCATATCAGGACTAATTGTCATTGAAATGTCAATGACATTCATACCATCATCTCAAATCCTATGGTCGGCTGTTGGAGACCGAAATTAGAGATAACATCAGGGTGTATTTCACCCAATACACCTACTTCCCTGCCGTCTGCGAGTATGGCTGCCCGCCTGCCTTCAAGAAAAGCAGGATCATCGGTACTACCAATAGTGTATTCTATCCCTCTCTCCCGCATAACAGCATCTACCACTGTCCGAATCTCTGTGAAATTGGCTGCATGATAAATACTCACACCAGCTAACTTTTGTGTCGTGGTACCGTCCACAACCACATCGCCCACTTCAAAGATGCGCTGAGGAAGTTCACGGTGCTGGTTCATTGAAAGTATCTCCATCAAGTTCGGCAGGATAGTGGTTCTTAACATGGTCTGGTCTTCGCTGATAGGATGTTTAACAGGTGTGGCCTTACCATCTGAAGCGCGCAGCATATTGTGGTAATGAACCTTTTCACTGGTAAGTGTGAAAGGCATCACCTGGTAAAACCCAAGTCCCACCAATATCTGCATAATGTCATGTTTCTTGATGGAAATCGGATGCTGTTGACCCACAGTTACAGTTTTAGGTATGGAAGGTGAAATATTGTCATAGCCATATCCTATGATGATGTCTTCTATCAGGTCCCAGGTATGTAAGATATCAGCCCTGTATGCAGGGGATTTGACCTTGATGTGTTCCTGGTGAGCCGATGCCCCGAACCGCATTTTCTGAAGTTTTTCCACAATCTGTTCAGTTGTGAGGTCAAAGCCTGCGAGGGAGCGTATTTCATCCACATCAATTTCCCACTCCCCAGGTCTAAGGTCGGGCATAGTGGCCGTTCCTTCTATGCTATTATTGACGGTAACATTCTCAATGGTTCCGCCCCGTTCGGCCAGTGAGGTGACCACTATGTTAAGGGCAGTATATACGTTACTGTCCAGCCCGGTTACATCAATGAACACATCATGGGTGTCATGTTCGACCCTGGTCAGGTCTCCGTTGATTATGGGAGGGAAAGAGAGTACCTGGTCCTTATTGTCCAGTATCAGGGGATATTTATCAAACCCATCCATGAGATGAGCATATTTCACTCCTTTAGGATGCTTTTCCAGAATTTCCTGCATGGTCATAGGTACATCGAAATCCAGGGGAACGAAACTAAAGTCCGGGTCTGCCGCCACGTATCTGAACGGGGGTTTTACCTTACTTATATCATGGATACCTATAGATACTTTTTTGCGGTCCCGCCCAAGGCCCCAGTGCAGGTCTTCCTGCAGTCCCATCAGGCTCTCAATACTATAATCATTGAATTGCAACCCACGTACCACTGCACAGCCCAGATAAGGCCGGATACGTTTAATCTCATCATCCAGTGTAATCGAGATATCGGACTGTTTGACTTCATATTCAGGCAGTCCGGTTTCAATACCAAGAAAACCTCTCATACCCCTGGCCACTCCTTCAGGACTGTACAGGTCCGGTCGATCCGGGAAGAACTCGATATCAATATGATCTTCTTCAATGCGTTCGATATCGGCCCCCATCATGGGCACCCTTTCAATAAATGTATCCCTGTCTGTTCCTGTTAGTGCCTCAATATCTTCGTAATATAAAGTGATTACTGGCATGTCATGACTCCTGTATTGACTAAAGGTATGAAATATAGTGCTTAGGATAAAGATTTTTTGCCATGACCCATTGATCCGGAATTAATTAAAAAGGAGTGCACCCCTTCCAGCGGTCTTTTGGTGCAATGTGGAGATGGATGCCATAGTAGGTAGTGGCAAGTGGGGGGCTCCAACTTGAATCTAAATATAATATCAAATGAATGAAACGGCCTTTACAGTTCACTTAAATTGCTTATAAAGTTTAGTATGGAAATCCAATATTAATTCAGTTGTTTTATTATCCATATCCAATCTGAATGTACGTATTTGCTTTCCCAGGCGTTTTTCGATAACAATATCGGCATCCAACAATGGGTCGATAACCCTTGCTACACTTGAATGGGACAGCCCGGTCTCTTCTGCGATACCAGATAGGTATGTAGATTCGTTCTTGTGTTCGATGAGATTTTCAAGAACTATCATCTGTGCAGTACGTCCAAATACTTTTTCAAGAGCGCTCATCACTATATAGTATCAGTTTATCAGTAATAAGGCTTACTATCTATTTATATAATCCGGTAATACATAGAAAGGTTTGCGTATTATTCGATAAATCTTAAGTATAATGACTTCATTTGGTACATTAAATAGTTTTTCTGGTGGTTGTATGAATCCGGACGACATAGATAAAGAAATTATTAAGATTATTGAAAAAGACCCTGAAATGCCTTATTCCCACATTGCTGAATTACTTGATATCA
>JAGLRT010000133.1 GCA_023136155.1 Methanosarcinales archaeon | reverse complement strand
ATAATATGGGTTTTTTGATGAAAAATTCTGGAATTCATGAAAAAATGGACGGTTTTGGGGGGAATTTGAAAGGTTGTCCGACAGTCTCACACTTTTGTATAATCTGGAATATATTACTCCAGTAATATACTAAAGATTACAAAGGGATGAGTATAAAAAAGCCAACATTATTGAGAACACAAACCACTCCATTAAGATATTTCAGAGTAGCACCGTCACAATATCAGCCATCGTACTTTCATTATTAGCATCCACACCGTTGATCGACATAATACATAAAGAAGTCTTCAGGGCCGAAAAAAGGGAGGTCTTTGCACCCACCTAAAAGTGTGTAGCCTGCGAATCCATAATGCGTGCCTGCAATATCAATTCCGAAAAAACATTCTGTGACAAAATATCAAACAGTCCGGCATCAGGTAACCGATTGAAATTTAGAAAGCAAAAACTGGATCGCAACAGCTCCCCCCTCAATAAAGTGTTCATAAATTTTCGTGAACGATTAGGAGACAGACAATATTGTGATAAGTTAATATTCAGAGAACTCGAAAAAATTGCATGAAATAGTGGTCTTCTGGAAATATAAAAATACATGGATTTCACGGATTTGTAGTCGCATCTGTATCTGGACTATTCACTTTATAACTGGATTTTGGTATTGTGTCACACTATACGATCATTATCCACACATTTTCTGTTGAGGGTGCAAAGATTTCATCTGTTTGAGGTTCTACATACATAATTTCATTTGTTTCATTTACAAAGAAGTTCCATGCATGCACTATATTGTCTTTAGCCCTGTTTCCCCATACCATGCCAAAAGCCCCTTCGGGGTACCAGGTACTTACATTACCCATTAACTCGTAGCAGAAATCATCACAATCGTGAAATTCTGTAATGTATTTTCTTTTACTTACCGGATTGTTATCTAAAAATTCTTTGATATTATTCGTATCGACCAATTTGAATATTCCGTCACTTATCCACAGATTGCCAGTTTTATATTTCTTTAAAATTTCCTTAACTTCATTGCCTGATATTTCCGGCATATCGTTAATTGCAACAGATTTCGGCTTTCTGAATAAGTCCCATAATATATCTAAAATGCTCATATTATCACCCATCCTTTTTTTCCATTCTAAATGATGACCTATGACAATCCCATTTTTTAAATACCTCCATCAGCATTAACTTTTTCCACTCGTTTTCATAAAGATAATTGAAAATGCCACTGATAATACAAACTCACTGATGAGACTGACAAGGCCTGCCTGGCTTGCCGCAGTAAGGGTATCGGACCTGAATTCCACTCAATCGATTATCTTTTCCCCATGGAACGTAAGTAATGCCATATACAACCAGTCAAGCCGGACTACGATGCTGTTTACTCGATCTTAATTGATATCTATACGTCATAGGTTAAGAGAACAAATGGGATAGAACACGGATTTGACGAATGACACTTATTCGCACGGATCAAAAAATAGATCCGTGAAAATCGGTGTTACATGAATTCATGCTGGATATTGACCACTTCACGACTGTCCCGGGCTTTTGAATATGCTTCAAGTGGTTCAAAGTTCAGTTCCAGGAATGTGTGGCCCCATTTAAACTTGTTCAATATCTCTTCTGCCTGACCTTTATACCCAAAGATATACAGTGCCGCGGCAAAGGCTTCTACCGTACCCATCTTAAAAGGTTTTCCATAGTTCACCGGGTTTGCAGCTAACAGATAAGGCAGTGCCCTGTGCTCAAGCCTGAGTTTTTGCAATGTAGGGAAAACCTTTTCTACTTCTTCCCATGAACAATCCAGTACAATAATCCCCTGGCTATAGTTATCTGCTGGCGAAATGGCCTGATGTGCCATTGGATCTAAAAATATTGCGCCTTTTGGTAATTTACCGGCCCGCCTGTGCAGGTGTGCCAGATGAAACTTTGCCAGCTTCTTACCAGTGCATTTCTTTGGGTCGCACTGGTTTGCATGATACAAATGAAGAGGGATTAGAGCTATCTTGTCATTCATGATTATTCCAGGAGGATTAAGATTATTCAGGTTATAATTTTTGTCGTGAATTGACATGGTAGAAGATATGTTTTCTTATGTGAAAAATCCCTTATGTAGGACCGGGACAAAATTGGTGATAAAAATGGGTCAATTTTCAACGGGAATCTTCAAACAGAACTGTCACTTTCCCGAAATAGACTAAAACCCGGTCTAAATTATCAAAAGATTCAAATAAATATTATCGAATAGCTGTTAGTCTTGAAATTGTAAGGTTGTTCAACCTTGAACCAGGTAAAGATTATGATTGGATTAATTCCAGTGGCTTTCCAACACTCAAGGAACACAGATTATTTTATTTCTTTATTGCTTCGGCGATTCTTTCGGGTAGGGGGCCTAATTTTTAATTTATGCTGTTAAGTGTGTCGCCCATTCCACCAAGCTTATTGTCAATTCCATGTAACAATACAGTATGTTCGGTTAATATTCCAATACCTTTATCAAACCGTGCCATGTACTCCAAAACATCATCCACGGCAATCCTGCCAAATGGTGACGGCAGGGCGATATCTTCAATTATCTCAATAGTATCTATGGTAGTGTCTGGGCGGTCTGACTTCAAATCATGGATAAATCCAGATAAAACAGATTCAGGGCCGCAGGCCATAACTTTAACTGACCCATCAACGTCATTAAAAACAAATCCAGTCAATCCTCTGGCTTTTCTGTGTGCTTCTACAACTTCCCGATAGCCTGCCACGTGGAATATACCTGAGTACACAAAGTTATATTTTTGTACTAATATAAATAAGCACAAAAAGGCATATCCGGTACTGCCTTAATGTGCATGTTGGTTTTGAATAATATTTACGTCCGCATCCACTCATCCCAGCCAGGTGCACACTCAGCCAGAATCCCTACAATGTCTTCAAGCAATTCTTCCGGTATACCAACAACCATCTCATCGTCCTTAAGTCCTGCATTTTTGGCAGCTCCGTCGCAGCCTATAGAGACATTTACTTCTCCTGTGGTATAAGGTGAACCCGTAGCATCAGCACACGTTGACTGAATACCTGCAAAGTTCGCATTCATTCGCCCACCATGTCGGTAAATAACTGCATGTACAATTCTTCTGGCTGCAAGAGTATTTCCGATGACCACAATTACATCAGGTTTTGTAGGTGTATTTTCAAGTGGTGCTACCACTGTTGCAACTGTCGAACCGGGAACGGGTCTAGGCATATTATCAACCACACGTTTGGCAACACCAAGAGATATCTCCTTGCCCAATTTTTCGAAATACAGTGCACCGGTTTTGATGTTATCCGGATAATCTTCCAGTCCTATAGCTGCTGCACCGCCTTTACATGAATGTTTATTTGCGGTCGCAAGACTAACAATACCCTTGAATCTCGCATTTTGCAACATTTGACAGTATCTGTTAGGGTCCCCTATCTCCTTTAATTCACCAGGGATATCTTCCGTTCGTTTCAAAAGCGATACAGCTATTGGTTTTCCATTAAGTTTCAACAGATCTACAAGTTTATTAGACATTTCTGCGTAATCCATAATACATAACTCCACTATTTAAAAATGTGTATCTTCTACATATTAATATATCGAAACGATATTGATACATCTTAATCCGATTTGTTGGATTGTGTATCAGATATTACATTTGTACTGGCATAAAATGGATAGTCCCCATTAAATCAAAAGTAAATAAGTTACATAATGTGATGATTCACATCAAGTTCTATGCACAATAGTCAGCAAATGATTTAAATATCATAATTGATAGTGTTGTATACGTGATGATAAATGGCAGGACTTTACTTATCTGAAGATTCAACAGCAGAAGCGCTCGAACCCATCGCAATAGCCATATACGGAGTAGTCGGACTTCCCACCACCATGAGAAGCAAAAACCACAAAGGGGTGAGGATTGAAGATGGTAAGGTGGTCGATTATGATTATACCGGTCCGTATCTTGAAGAAGCGCTGAGCACTGGCGAGATATTTCACGGGTTTGCCGCCAGCGGGCCATACAAGAATATGCCGGTTATTGTTTCACCCATAAAGGACAGCGACGGTGAAACCATCGCTGTTTTGGGCACAGTAAACCTGTCAGGTTACATCGACCTTAAACGATTCTGACCAACTGTTAATCCAGTTTTTCCTTAACCATCAGCCTTAATTGTTCCATAAGGCTGTCTACTATCTTCATCTCCCGCCCGTAGTTTTCCAGGTCGCCCGCCTCAATATAGCCTCTGGCAGTTTCATAATGTGCCAATGTTTCATCCAGTATCTCGTTAAGATTTTTATCCTCAAGATCAAGTATGCCTGGCAAGCCCGGTATGGATACCCCGCTTGAGACGTTAACACCCATCAATTTTGAGAGTGCAGCTTCCAGTGAATCTTCCATTACCACCTGATTCTCATAGACCACAAGTATCTTCTTGAGTTCAGGGATGCTGGATGCAGACTCTGCTGAAATATACAGGGGTTCGATATACAGGATAGAATCCTCAATAGGAATTACCAGCAGGTTACCACGTATCACATTTGAACCACCCGAACTCCACAAGGTCAGGTCCTTTGAAATATCCTCGTCCTGGTCAATCAGCGCCTCTATCTGGGCCGGACCGTAAATCAGCTTGTCCTTAGAGAACTCATACAATATCATTTGGCCATATTCAGGCGGGTCCTGATTCACTGCCATCCATGCTATCATATTATCCTTATTACTGGGAGTAAATGGCATTATCATAAAAAAGTCAGTTGAGCCATTCAGTTCCAGCAACACATTATATGGCTCGACCTGAATCTGTGATGTGCCATATTTTTCATTTGCGAACTCCCATCTATCCTCCCTGTTGTAGAATACTTCAGGGACCTTCATGTGATAATCAGTGTATATCTTTGATTGTACCATGAACAGGTCAGGAGAATATCTCATATGCGATTTAATACTGACGGGCATCTGGTCCATGGGTTTGAAAACACCAGGGAATATCTTTGAATATGTGGTAAGCAATGGGTCATTTTCAATCACATAATATGTAATAGTACCATTATAGGCATCTACCACAGCCTTAGTGGAATCCTGAATATAGTTCAGTTTGGTATTTCCAATCCAAATGGGTTCTGAATAAGGGTATCTGCCAGTGGTTGTGAACCCATTTATTATCCAGTAAATATGGCCGTCATCACCCAACACTGCATAGACATCCTGGTCAAGTAGTAAATAGGGCGTGATAAGTTCAGCCCGTTCCATTACATTCCTGTTGATGTGAAGTTTGCTGTCACCATCAATATCCTTGGACATCAATATTTTCAAATCACTAAGGGCCAGTGTAGTAATGAGTTTGTTAAGCCCACCCATGTCAATACCCCCGGTGCCTGTATAGGTTGTTAACACATTTGTGTTCCCGCTGGGATAGTCAAACTCTTCCCTGCCTGTACCTGTGATGATATATGAATCAGTCCTCTCGCCATAATATATTCTAGGCTGCTCAATAGTAAGGGAAGGTATAGAACTGACAGGTGGAATATTTTCGATATACATCTCGGGCATTCCCTGATCCACAATCATGTTCACTGGCGACATCACTAAACCGATACCGTGAGTGTATAATACATGTTTATTTAGCCAGGTATCAGCCTTGCCCTGCAACTGGTCATAGAATATCTCCCTGGGTGAAAGCCAGACCTGTGTGGTTGTCCCATTTAATGTGTACCGGTCAACGTCCACATCATTGAACCCATAATAAGTGCGTATTGCCTGTTTTTGTTTGTATATAGTCAAAAGAGGCCGGTAATCCCAAATCCGGGCATTAGTAATTGATGGGTGCGTCAATATATCTAAAGACAAATTGTAGGTCAGTGGGTACTTCCTTATTTCCACATCATCAAGTTCATAAGCAGTATTGGTAGAATGTATGTTATTCATTATATAGGGTCTTTCCAGTTCCTGTTCATTTGGTAAAACCTTTAGTTCCTGTACCAGCGATGCAGTAACACCCCCGAGCACGCTGATCAATACCATAACAGCTACCATGCCGCCCAGGATTTTGGGGGCGGACGGCAAAGAAGGCCCGCCAGACCAGCCAGATAACAGTATGGTAACAGCTGTGAACAGGAATACCATGGCTAAAAGGACAGGTATGTACTGCTTGATTGCCACATCAATGTAGCCTGCACCATACACCACACCTGTCTCACTGTACAGGATATCGTATCGTCCAAGATATGTCTTTGTAGCAAAGGTGACAAGAAAACCTGCAAGCAGCAAGCTCAGGTCTGCCGGTAATTTCATCAACAGATTCCAGTTGAAGGTGGCATATAACCCAACCAGTAGAAGCATTCCTAGGAACAGTACGGCTGAGACATAGTTCAGCGCTGTATTATAGAATGGCAGGGAGAAAACGTAAAATGCAATATCATTGTTGAATATTGGGTCAACCTGCCCGAAAGGTGTCCGGTTCAGGTACATAAGTACCTTAAGCCATGACCCCGATAATGCCAGTGCCTGCATTCCCGAAAAAAGAATAATAAACAAAAGAGCAGGTAATTTAACCGCTTTTAAAGCTGTCGATACATTCTTTTCGGGTGTTACTTCGATGTATTCCTTATCAATACCTTTAAAGAACTCTGTCTCCCATAATGAGGTAATAGGTCCGTCCGTTTTCGTTATAGTTCCTATGCCAGAGCGGTATACCAGATACAATATGCTGCCGGTTAGCAGGAAAGTAAAACCGAACAGCAATAAAGCAGCCTTGTACTTTACAAAAAAGACCTCTGCATAACCCAATGAGTCATACCATAGATAATTCAGTGCCAGCCCACCAATGGACGGCAAAAAGAAAATTGTGAGAAATATTAATACCAGAATTAATTCAAGTCTGTTCTTTACAGCCATATCAATTACCCCCTTGGGAGTTACTATATCAGGGACTACAGTACTTAATGATATCCTGCATCAAATATGTAGTTGGAGCGCTACCATGAATCGTATCATACTTCATGTTGATATGGACAGTTTTTATGCTTCGGTTGAACAGCGTGAAAATCCTTCCTATAAAGGACAACCGGTGGTGGTGGGGTCAGACCCTAAAGGTGGACATGGCAGGGGCGTGGTCAGTACCTGTTCATATGAAGGCCGGACGTTCGGGATACATTCGGGTATGCCCATATCCCGTGCATATAAACTGTGTCAGGATGCTGTATTCCTGCCTGTGAACATGGCGCTGTACAAGGAAGTATCCCGCAGTATCATGGAAATATTGCGCTCATTTACGGATAAATTCCAGCAGGTCAGTGTAGATGAAGCATATCTTGATATTAGTGAGGATGTTGGCAGTTTAACGGAAGCTGTGGAAATTGCAGGAATCATCAAGGCACAGGTAAAGGAACGGGAAAGACTGACCTGTTCCATTGGCATCGCTCCTAACAAGACTACGGCCAAGATAGCATCTGACCTGGACAAACCTGACGGCCTGACCACTGTAGAACCTGGTAGGGTGGCCGAGTTCCTTGAACCGCTGGAGGTGCGCAGACTTCCCGGAGTGGGTAGTAAAAATGAGGAGATATTGGCGGGTATGGATATCAGGACCATCGGACAATTGGCCCGATGTGAACAGGATTTGCTGGCAAGTATTTTCGGGAAATGGGGTGCCAGGATGCATCAGCTGGCGCATGGCATTGATAACAGTGAGGTGGCTGAAAAGACCGAGTCAAAGTCAGTTAGCAAAGAGCATACATTCCAGGTAGATACTTCGGATGCGGTGGAATTGTATGCTTCACTGGACAGCATTGGCGAGCGGGTACACAGGGCATTGATGCAGCAAGGTTTTTCTTTCAGGACTATAGGTGTAAAGGTAAGGCAGGAAGATTTTACCACTTTTACCAGGGCCAGGACACTGGATATCCATACTCGTGACCTGAACACTATAAAACGAGAATCACGGGAACTTTTACGCGAATTTTTTGATGGCAGAAAGATACGGCTGCTTGGAATAAAACTCTCGAACCTGAGTAAAAGTAGAATGATCCAGACTACTCTGGACCGATTCCAATCACGTTAAACCACTGTTTGTTCAGAACTAATTAAAATTAAGATTAAAAAATGAAACCCGTGTGGTACCTTACCACCCGCGGGTCTGCAGTATCTCCTGTTCAGGTATACTGCTAAAACTAATGCCTTTCATCTGCTCGCCAAGACCCTTTGATATCTCGGCCAGCACTTCAGGTTTATCAAAATTATTCACAGCTTCAACAATTGCTGTTGCCATTATAGTCGGCTGCTCGGCCTTGAAAATACCACTACCCACGAACACCCCGTCAGAACCCAGTTTCATCATCAGTGCAGCATCTGCCGGAGTGGCTATCCCACCAGCAGCAAAGTTCACCACAGGCAGGCGCTGCATCTCGGCAGTCTCCAGAACAAGTTCTATGGGCGCTTCAATCTCCCGTGCCACCCGTTCCATTTCTGTCAGGTCGAGCCCTTTCAGCTTCCCCACCTGCTCATTTATCTGGCGCATATGCCGCACGGCCTCGGCCACGTCTCCAGTGCCTGCTTCTCCCTTAGTACGTATCATCGCCGCCCCTTCGTGTATCCTGCGCAATGCCTCACCGAGGTCCCTGGCCCCGCAAACAAAAGGAATGGTAAAGTTACGTTTATCAATATGGTATTTAACATCCGCTGGTGTCAGCACTTCTGACTCATCTATCATATCAGCACCAAGCGATTCAAGAATCCCGGCTTCCACAAAATGACCTATACGCGCTTTTGCCATCACAGGAATAGTGACCGAATCAATAATCTCAGCAACTATCTGTGGGTCAGCCATCCGGGCCACACCGCCGGTCTTCCTGATATCTGACGGGACCATATGAAGTGCCATCACGGCAACAGCCCCTGCATCTTCTGCAATATGGGCTTCTTCAGGTGTGGTAACATCCATGATTACTCCCCCTTTTTGCATTTTAGCAAAGCCACGCTTTAATAATTCAGTGCCATGTCGTAATTTTTCAAGTTCCATTTGTATCAACCTGCAGTCTAAATAGCATTCATGTTTATTATCTTTATTTCTATATTGGTGGGAAAATGTACCATACTTCACTATCGATAAAAACACTTTGCATTTGACCCAAAATACACAGAAATTAGAGTTTCTCGCACAGAGATTCCAATATGGATTCCCTGACAGATTTTAACATAGGTTTCAACTCATTGAAAAAACATAAATCGTTTCAATATTTCAAATTTGATGCATAAACCATTTATACCCAAAAATGCTATGACAGGAATGATATCATGAAAATTGCAATTCTTGGTGGAACCGGAAGCATTGGCGGGGGTCTGGCCCTTAGGTGGGCTTTGAACCATGACATTATAATCGGTTCCAGACAATATGAAAAAGCCGAACTGACGGCCGATAAATATCGAACGGTACTGAAAGAATCAGCTGGTAAGAGCTGCAGCATTTATGGATGTCTCAATGCAGACGCAGTAAACGAAGCAGATGTGATTGTATTGTCGTTGCCTTATGAACATGTAGTATCCACCATTGAAAACTTCAAACTCAATTTGAAGGAACATATTGTCATTTCTATCGTAGTGCCAATGGAAAAAGCAGAATTTTTTAAATATACTCCACCTGCATGTGGTTCTGCTGCTATGGAGATTAAAAGTATGCTTCCGAAAGGAGTGAAACTGGTTTCTGCTTTCCATAATATTTCGGCCAGGAAGCTCTATAATACCAATGAAGAACTCAACATGGA
Organism: Methanosarcinales archaeon; assembly: GCA_023136155.1. GTDB lineage: Archaea > Halobacteriota > Methanosarcinia > Methanosarcinales > Methanocomedenaceae > Methanocomedens_B. The sequence continues at coordinate 7,351 of JAGLRT010000133.1, read as the reverse complement.
CATTTTCATCTGTGGTGATGATAACGAAGCAAACCTTGTAGTGAGCAATCTGGTCGAGGATATTCAAAAACTAAGACCCCTGATAGCCGGTCCCCTTGCAGTCTCATCTATGGTGGAAAGTATCACTCCCCTGCTGGTCAACCTGGCCATTTACAATAAAATGAAACACCTGGGCATAAAATGTGTTTGATAGATTTTACAATAATTGCTGTTCAAAGAATCTTGATTAATCCTTTTCCAGACTCAGATACACAATATCGTACGGCAGTATATCCAGTCAAGACATTGTGCTGCTGACATGGTGTGGGTGTAACTATTCAACTGACCCTGCCCGATGCCCCCTAATCCGCACTCAAAAGAAAAACAATATAACCACAACCAGAACTACATAAATCCCCACGCCTGCATAATCCCGCTTAGCCAAAGTTTTTCTGTAATAATAATATCGTCTTTTTGAATGAAAACATCTGGATTCCAGCGAATCCGACAGTTCATCCACCCTTCGAAACGACCTGAGCAGAAGTGGAACCACCAACGCAGTAAACCCTTTCAATCCCCGTGGTTTATATCCTCTCGCAACTTGTGCCTTCGTAATAATATCCTTCTCCCTGAACAGACCCGGTATCAATGTCATTGCCGTTCCTGTCATAAAAGCAAGGTCAGCACCAAAAGTGCCCAAAGGTCGTAAGAAGAACATAAGAGCATAATTCAGTCCCGATGGTGAAGTGGTATACGTCATAATAGATGTGTACAGTATCAACAGGATGAATCTCAAAACCAGGACACTACCCACAATAACTCCTTCAAGACTGGGCACGGGCAACCCCTCAAAAAGAGGCTCTCCGGATGTGAATAATACATGTGTCAGGAATATTACAACAAAGAATATCAACATCGGTCTAAGTCCCTGTATCAATCTTGTATAAGGCAACCTACAAGTGCGGGATAACAGCAATACAAAGCCCAGCAGTACACCCAGACCCGAGGGACGGGCAGAATATATCAACAAACTCACCCCGACCATCAGCGCCAGTTTCGTTCTTGGGTCAAGCAGGTGCATGTACGACCTGCCGTGACCATACATCCTTATCATGTTTTCTCCAGTGATAGTCGAATCTGCTCAACCGCGTCATCCAGGCATGTCACATCAGGATCTACATCAAAACCCTGCCGGTACAAACTATACATAACTTGGCTCAATACTGGCAGGAACTCTCCTCCGTACTGCTCTGCTGCCCAGTCCAGATATCCTGATCTGGTTCCGGTGAATGTAACATTTCCTTTATCCAGTACGGCCAGATGTTGGGATACATCAATGACTTCCTGCAATCTGTGCGATATATAGATGATAGTAATATCTCCTGATATGTGTTCAACAACTTCCACCATCCTTTTCCTACTCATAGGGTCCAGGCTGGCGGTTGGTTCATCCAATATGAGGACACGGGGTCTCATTGCCAGTACCGAAGCAAATGCGGCCAGTCTCAACGTACCTCTGTTAAGGTGAAATGGTGACTGGTCGAGTATCTGCCGGTCAAGACCTGCCAGGTCCAGCGTTGAGTTGATGCGTTCATTCACTTCATCCTCAGCAAGACCCGAATGTAACAGACCGGAAGTCATGTCCCTGAACAGTGTCTTTTCAAAGAAGAAGTCCTCTGGCTGCTGGAACAGTATGCCCACATTCCTTCCAGGACACGGTGGCTGCCTGTCAATGGTAATTCTGCCGCCAGTGGGTTTTTCAAGACCTGCAATAAGAGATGCCAATGTGGATTTACCGGAACCGATTCCACCAACCAATCCGAATACATTGCCTTTTTTTATGGTGAGGTCTATTTTGTCCAGCGCTTTTATTTCCCCCATAGTTCCAGCATCGTATATGTGGGTCAGTTGCCTAATCTCAATCGACATAATTCCTCCAGTAGAGCCTCTGTGGTCAGGACAGGTGACAGCCCTAATGCCCTCGAAATTGCAAAATGGACCGGAATATCCATATTCTCCTCATCCAATAATTGGCTGAAGACCTCGTGTGTGGTCCCCTGGTTTATTATTCCGGATCTGGAAAGCACAATAAGCCTGTGGCAACGAGTCAGTTCTTCAGGGTCATGGGTGATATGTACAATAGCTGTCCCTCCCCGGTTCAACCTGGGTATATGTTCAAGGATAATTCTCCTGTACACGACATCCACCATGGAAACAGGTTCATCGAGGATAATGCACTCCGGCTCCATGACCATAACCGCTGCAAGATTCACCAATTGTTTCTGTCCGCCGCTCAGCGTCCTGACATTGCGGTAACGTAATTCCCGAATCCCAAATAGTCTCAGATATTTTTCAATCCTCGTATCGATTTCAGGCACAGGTGTACCTAGGTTTTCCAGGCCAAATACCAGGTCTTCTTCCACAGTCTCGCCAATAGCTTGGGCATCAGGGTTCTGGAACACCATGCCTGCAGATTTGCGGATTTCAAGCAACCTGGCTCTATCGCTGGTGGATATCCCGTTTACCCTGATAGTTCCTTTTTGTGGAAGCAAAAGGCCGGTCATAAGTCTTACAAGGGTGGTCTTTCCCGACCCGTTATCACCCATGACCCCAAGGTATTCCCCTTTCTCAACTCTTACATTGATACCATCCAGTACCGGGTCTGCAGAAGGGTATGAAAAAGTTACGTCTTCCATCTCTATCATGACATGTATGGTATGTTCAAAAGGGGTCTTATCCTGTCCGCTACTATCAATAAAGCCACTATTTTAATAGCATCCCCTATCAAAAATGGTATTATTCCCACGGCAACAGCTTGCTGTATGGACATATTCGCAACTAATGATAATTGAATCACTCCCAGCAAGTATATTACAGCGAGACCACCCATCATAGCGCCGATGGTTGCAGGTACATTGTCACCGGCCTTAGTGTATATCAGTCCGGTAACGAAAGCACCTGCAACAAAGCCGAACAGATAACCGCCGGTGGGACCCACCAATACACCCAGTCCTGACGAGCCGCCTGAATATACTGGAAGACCGATGATACCAAGCATCACATATACTACCATACTGGTCCCTCCCCACCTGGCACCCAGTACCAGTCCTGCCAGCAGCACGAAAAATACCTGCAAGGTGATTGGGACAGGACTCAATGGGAGTGGTATCTTAATGAAAGCGCCAATGGCTGTCAGGGCTGCAAACAGGGCAGCATAGAGCAATGGTTTTACATTTGTGTATTCATTCATAATATCACCATAGATTGTCAACATTCACTGATGCTGAGGGTTGACAATTAGTGACATCGATATTATATAATATTTTGTAATAACTTATTTCAAATATATTTGAAACCACAACACTTAAGTATTTCAGAAACGTTTTATGAAATGGATTTGTATAGTTGTGTCAAATCCACACAATCAGACGATAAAGGTGACATAAATGGAAATGACAAAAGATGAAATGCTTGAACTTGGATTTAAGTTTCATGGGCACCGCTGCCCTGGAATGCCCCTGGGACTGAGAGTTGCCTGGGCAGCCATGGAAAAACTTAGTGTATCCAGAGCTAAGGACGGCGAGGTCGTAGCCCTCATCGAGACCGGTGATGCTCATTGTGCCGGATGCTTTGGTGACGGGGTTCAGGTTGCTTCGGGATGTACTCTTGGAAAAGGCAACATCAAGAAGACATATTACGGAAAAATTGCAGTAACCCTGGTTTCCCGCAAGGATAACAAAGCAGTCAGAGCTTATGTATTGCCTGAATTCTTTGCAAAGATGGAGCAATCCCCGTTCATGCAACAGAGAAATTCGGGTGTCCAGGCATCCCAGGTATCAACTGACATTTCACAGCCTTCCATCGATATGGTAATGTCAATGCCGGATTCGGCTTTCATAGGAGTAAGCGACGTGTTCGATTACGAAATGGAATCTCCGGTAGTACAATTCAAGCGAGTCAAATGCAGCAAGTGTGGAGATATGGTGATTGAAAAATACGCACATGTCATGGATGACGAAATTGTTTGTCAACCCTGTCTGGAAACAGTACACAAGTTGTAGGTGCATTCTGCACCACAACATATACTTTAAATAGTTATTTTATAGAGTTATCTGCAAAATCCGGAATTGATATACCATGGACCCCATTGTAGTTGCAGTAATTATATTCTTCCTGGCAGTCCTATTCTCGATGCTGGGTCTTGGCGGTTCCCTGGTGTATGTGCCACTGTTTTACTGGCTTGGCATTGATATAATGGTGGCAATACCAACAGCCTTACTGCTCAATGGCATTACCACCAGTTCAGCAGCCATCACATATCTTCGCAAAAAAATGGTTGACCTGCACACAGCTGCACCATTCATTGCTGCATCCATAATAGGGGCACCTATTGGTGCATATTTCACACAGTTCACTCCTGTCAAAACGCTTTTGTGGATACTCAGCATAGTCTTGGTATTTGCCGGGGCACGGATGATATTATCCCGGGAACCCGATGGTGAAAGCCAGGTTGCTGATGGAAATGATAAACAGCGTTTTATTGTAGGGGTCGTTTTCGGGTTTGTGATAGGCGCAGCTGCCGGGTTGTTAGGCCTCGGAGGCGGTGTATTCATTGTGCCGTTGTTAATGATGTTGGGTTTCGGGACAAAACGTGCCTCTGCCACCTCGGCAGTCATCGTGGCATTCATATCTTTTTCAGGATTCCTGGGGCATCTTGGCACAGGTCATCTTGACATGACACTTATGTTTTTCACAGGTATAGCTGCATTCATTGGTGGTCAGGTGGGATCGCACTTAATGCACAGCAAAGTAAAATCAAAGACCATCAAACAGTTGTTCGGTGCAGTACTGTGGATTATGGCCCTGAAGATTGTATATGGGCTGATGTAGTTATAGATATCGTGACAGTACCGATGTACCACTTTATGAGTACATAGGATTGTCACCTGAGCGCAATGCCCGCAATATTTCTTCCAGGAAATGTTCAGGGGGCTGAGCACCCACGAAATCTGCGACTTCATTAATGATTATCTTAGGCACGCTCATGGCCATATATCTCTGGGCAATATGAGGGAACTCCACCATCTCAACCATGTCTGCTTTGATGTGCTCGTTCTCTATAGCAAGTTTATGGGCCGTGCGAACAGCCATTGAGCAGTAGGGACAGGTAGGGGTCACCAACACCTGTATATGCACAGGCTTCCTGACCCGGGCCAGTTTTTTCTTAACATCATCGGACAGGTCTGTCTTGCCCCTGGAAACATCGATAAGGTCTTCCTGGAACGAAGCAAACTCATAGCCAGACGGGATGCCATAGAACCGGATACCATAATCCTTCTCACCCAGCATGACAATGGCAGGGATATTCTTGACCCCGTAGGACCTTGCCAGTTTTTCATCCTTGACAAAATCATGAATCTCAGCTTCGATTTTGGGTGACATGCCTGCCAACTCTTCCACCATACCTCTGGTATCGGCACAGAACTGGCACTCGTTTTCCTGGGTGAACATTATTAGTTTGACGTTACCCTCAAGACCTTCATCCAGCTTTTTCGTCAATTTTTCCTTATCTGATTCCTGTATCACTACCATAAAATAACCTCCTGTTACTCCCCTGTAATTTCTAAATAGTAATAGTTAAGATTAAAATTAATCCAATATCTAAACATCGATAGTTGCACTACACAAGTTTCAACTTCCCCACAACCTTATCCAGTTTCTCAACCGCTGCCGGTCCTATACCCAACACAGTAACGGTCCCTGGTGGTATCTGGGTTAGCCCGGCATCGGTAATAAGGGCCGTGGACAGTCCCTCCCTACGTGCTATCTCCTTCAATATAAATAGGTCCTGCAAGGTCCCGGTCTTGAGTACAACCTTTTTCTGGCCGTCTTTCATCCACTCATCCCGGTCCTTTTTATCTGCAAAATCAGACGCGGTTACGGCAGCATGTGCCACCTGCACTGCCAGCTTACCTTTTGAGAGTTTGAGGTCGTCACGGGTAACAATGCACTGCTTGTATTCAGTCATTTATGAGCATACCCTTATCATCGAATTTCAGTGAATCGGTAGTCCGCTTGTGCCATTCTTCACCCAGCTTCAGGGCTTCACCCCTTTCAAAATTGCCCACAACTACATTATCTACAGTGATATTTGATACAGAAGACATCGGGATAGATAGTTTCTCGGCCCCATTCTTGAATATAAGATTCCGGGCATCTATGGATATGGTCTCCCCAATTATCTTATCATGCTGTATTACAAACTTGCAGAGTATATCTTTTTTTGAGAATTGCGATTTATCGTCCAATGCCTGTTCAGGTGAGATGTCGGGTTGAATGGTTACTGCGGGCACGGCAGGTGCACTTAACACACCCTTTTCAGCCAGCGTCTTTGTTTGAGGTGCATGTGGTCTGGACATAGAATGCCAGTCCAGATCGTCATGTTTATGTTCCCACTTACTGCCTACCTGCCTGTTCTGCTTTATCCCGACACTGTCCTTATCTGAACTTTCAGGCAATGTATCCACTGAATGACTGGAATGACTGTTATGTTCAGCGGCAGTATCCGGAGCGGTGGGTACATCCCTGGCAGACACTACCGGCAGTCCATCTTCACTAACAGTATCTTTGTCTTTTGTACCACTGCATCCCATAAGTTTTTTAAAAGTTTTTGTAATTCCCATCCTGTATCACTACCAGTGTTTTTGTTTCAAATATTTTTCTTCCACGCCAAGGAAATCAATGGCTGAGGCAATAACAGCATTGGTAAATATGTATGAGTTGATTTCAGAATATGACGGCCGCATCTGGTTAAGTTTAGTGGTGATTATCTTGTTGGGCGTCTTGTCGTGGAAGATACTCCTGTCATTTTCCAATACCGGTATGAAAATGATGTTGTCCTCATAGCCCCATTCATTCATTTTGTCTACCATATTTGAACTTTCATTTATAGTAATGGGGAATACATCAACACCCTTGCTGCGTGCCTTCATCATTGCTTCCAGTATCTCTCGTGTATTCCCACTGCCGCTGATAGGGATATATACGTCGCCCCTCACAAAACTGGGCGTGGTAGCATCGCCCTTAATGTAGGCAAGCTGGCCCAGGTGTGCAATACGCATTCCGAAAGCTTTTGCCACGAACCCGGAACGCCCCACGCCGTCCACAATAAAATGACCGCGACGGTTCAACAGTTTTTTGACCCACGAGCGTAGGTATTCTTTATCGATGTTCTTTAGCAGTGTTGCATTCTCAATAAAATGTTCCATCTGCAGGTAATACAGCTTGTTGTCTTCTTCATCCAATGCAGGAAGAATACAGTTTAACAAGGTGCATAATTTTAGTTCAAACTCTGAACCCATTACTGCCAGTT